>NZ_CBDTNW010000077.1:0-11431 GCF_965361815.1 Rubneribacter sp. | reverse complement strand
ACAACCTCGGCCAACCGCAAGAGGCGCGCGCGGTCATCCACAACCACAAACGTCCACTCCTGCCGGTTGCGCGCCGAAGGCGCCCATTGTCCGCAGGCGACGATGGCCTCCAGGTCCTCACGGGCGATCGACCGCTCCTCGAACCTGCGCACCGACCGGCGCGACAAGATGGCATCGATGACGGGATTGGTCTTCAACTCAGTCTCCTCCTCCTTCGACCGGCGCGTGCCGCTACGAGGCCAGCACGTCCATAAGCCCCATCAGCACGACCGCCGCCAGCGCGATCAGCACGACCGCGGCAACCAGGCACCCGCAGCCGAGCGCCGCCTTGGAACCGCCCGACATCGCGGCGCGCTCGCGGTCGCGGGCGGCCTTCTTCTCGTCGAACGGATCGTCTATCCAGTCGAACTCCTCTTTGTCCCTGCGCATCAGTCATCCACCTTCAGAATAGCCATGAACGCCTCCTGCGGAACCTCCACGTTGCCGATGGCCTTCATGCGCTTCTTGCCGGCCTTCTGCTTCTCCAACAGCTTGCGCTTGCGGCTGATGTCGCCGCCGTAGCACTTGGCCAGCACGTCCTTGCGCTTGGCCTTCACCGTCTCGCGCGCCAGCACCCGACCTCCGATGGCCGCCTGGATGGGCACTTCGAACATCTGGCGCGGAATGATGCCCTTGAGCTTTTCCGTGAGCACGCGCCCGCGATCGTAGGCCTTGTCGCGGTGCACGATGAACGACAGCGCGTCCACCGGCTTGCCGGACAGAAGGATGTCGAGCTTCACCAGCTTGGAGGCTTTGTAGCCGTCCATCTCGTAGTCAAGGCTCGCGTAGCCTTTCGTGTTGGACTTCAGTTTGTCGAAGTAGTCCAGAATAAGCTCGGAAAGCGGGATCTCCCACAGCATCTCCACCGTGGTGGGAGAAAGGTAGTTCATCGTGACGAAGGTGCCGCGCCGCGCGGTGGTCAGCTCCATGACCGCGCCCACGTAATCGGGCGGGATGAGGATCTTCGCCTTGAGGTAGGGCTCCTCCACGCGCTCGATCTCGCCGGGGTCGGGCATCTCCTGCGGGGAGTGCAGGCTCACCATCTCGCCGCCTTGCTTGTACACGTGGTACTCCACCGAAGGCGCGGTGGCCAGAAGGTCCAGCCCGAACTCGCGCTCCAGACGCTCCTTGATCACCTCCATGTGCAGCAGGCCCAAAAAGCCCACACGGAAGCCGAAGCCAAGGGCGTGGGACTTCTCCGGCTCCCAGGCGAGCGCCGGATCGTTGAGCGAGAGCTTCTCGAGCGCCTCCTTCAAAGGCTCGTACTGGTCGCCGTCGATGGGGAACAGGCCCGTGAACACCATGGGCTTGGCCTCGCGATAGCCCGGCAGCGGCTTATCCACGCCGCCGCGAGCGGCGGTCACCGTGTCGCCCACCTTCACCTGGCGCACGTCTTTCAAGCCCGTGACCAAATACCCCACTTCGCCCACGGAAAGCGCGGGCAGCGGCGTTTCAGCCGGGCGGCGCGCGCCCACCTCCTCCACCAGCACCTCGGTGCCCGTGGCCATCATGAGCACCTTGTCGCCCTTCTTCACGGAGCCGTCCACCACGCGCACAAGCGCCACCACGCCGCGATACGGGTCGAAGTACGAGTCGAAGATAAGCGCGCGCAAAGGCGCGTCCGCGCTGCCCTCAGGCGCGGGGATGTTGTAGACCACGGCCTCCAAGAGGTCGTGCACGCCCGCGCCGGTCTTGCCCGAGGCGAGCACCGCATCGTCGGCGGGAATGGCCAGGCCCTCCTCTATCTCCTCGCGCACGCGGTCGGGCTCGGCCGCCGGCAGGTCTATCTTGTTGATGAGCGGGATGATCTCGAGGTTGGCGTTCATGGCCATCATGGCGTTGGCCACCGTCTGCGCCTCCACGCCCTGCGTGGCGTCCACCACAAGCACCGCGCCCTCGCAGGCGGCCAGACTGCGGCTCACCTCGTAGGTGAAGTCCACGTGCCCCGGCGTGTCGATGAGGTTGAACTGGTAGGTCTGCCCGTCGTCGGCCGTGTAGGCCACGCGCACGGCCTGGCTTTTGATGGTGATGCCGCGCTCGCGCTCGATGTCCATGCTGTCGAGCAGCTGGGCCTGCATCTCACGCGCCGACACGGTGCCCGTAAGCTCTAAGATGCGGTCCGAGAGCGTGGACTTGCCATGGTCGATATGCGCAATGATGGAGAAGTTTCGTATGTGGTTCGGGTCGGTGCTCATGTCCTGTCTTTCGCAACACGGGACGCGCCGGCTGACGGGCGCGGCGCGTCTCCTCAGGTCGTTCGATCCTACATTCTAGCAGCGCGGGGGGCGTAGGGCTCCGGACGGCATCAC
Organism: Rubneribacter sp.; assembly: GCF_965361815.1. NCBI lineage: Bacteria > Bacillati > Actinomycetota > Coriobacteriia > Eggerthellales > Eggerthellaceae > Rubneribacter > Rubneribacter sp. The sequence goes on along the minus strand of NZ_CBDTNW010000077.1, from coordinate 9,083 downwards.
AACTCCACGGCGGCGTGGTCGACGTTGTAGCCCTCCTCGCTCACCACGAGGACGGCCTTCGACGAATCCCCGTCCGGGCACAGGACCCACGGGCCGTCCGAGGGGAACTCGATGTTGGCCACACCGCCTGCGGTTTTGCATTCGGCCACCCGCACAGGAACGAACGACGACCCGTCCTCCGAGGTGAAGCGCGGCTCGCACACGACCACGCTTAGTGCCGACGCGTTCACCGTCGCAGAGGCGCCCACAGTTTGGGCGCCGGGAAAGCCCTGCGAGGGCGCGTCGTAGACGGCCTTCTCCTCGGAATGACAGCTTGAGCAGTCCTGCGACGCGTCCACCACCTCGTGAGCGGCCGGCGAGCAGCCGGCAAGCGCCAAGGCCAGGAAGACGGACGAGAGAAGGGCGGGCAAAGCGGGCAGGGCGCGTTTCGCGAAGGCCATGGGCGGTCGTCCTTTCAAGAAAAATACGCGGTTTCCAAGATTTCCCGTGAAAACGGGCGTGTCCTTTGCTATTCTAACGCATTGCGTATCCAGCGACACGTGCGCGCGATGGGTTCAACCATCGCCGGATCGGCAGACGAGGCTGCGTTTTCACGATTCGTCTCGCTGGATGGCCGATAGGCTGACGGAGCAGGGAAATCCCGCCTGGCTCCACCATGCGCCATCGCCCAAGGCGGGCGGCGTCCTGCCGGAGCGCGCGCATGGCCGTCGGACATCCCCGCGCGAGCATGCTTCGCCGGATGCGCACGGGGCCGCAAGGTCCCGCGCACGTACGGAAAACGATTCATTGGAGGAAGCACGCACATGGCCAACATCAAGAGCCAGAAGAAGCGCATCATCACCAACGAGAAGGCCCGCATGCGCAACCGCGCGGTGAAAAGCGAGCTTAAAACCGCCACGCGCCACGTGAAGGACGCCGTGGCCGCCGGCAACGGCACCGAGGCCTACGCCGCCGCGCTGGCCGCCTGCCGCCTGATGGACAAGGCGGCTTCGAAGGGCGTCATCCACAAGAACCAGGCCGCCAACCGCAAGAGCGGCATCATGCGCCTGGCCAACACCGTGGTGACCGACGCCGACCGCGCCGCCTACGTCAAGCCGCCCAAGAAGAAGCAGAAGACCGGTTCGAAGAAGGCCGAGCGCAAGGCCGCTCGTCTCGCCGAGCTTGAGGCGGCCGCCAAGGAGAAGGCGAAGCGCCGCGAGAAGCAGCTCAAGATGGAGGCCGAGGCCAAGGCCCGCAAGGCCAAGGAAGCCGAGGAGGCCGCCAAGGCCGAGGCTGCCGAGGCTGAGGCTGAAGGCGCCGAGGAAGCCGCCGAGTAGACGATCCATCGGAGGTCGCAGCGCGATCCGTCCGCATATCAAGAGCGAGAAAGCCCCGGCGCGCCGGGGCTTTCTCGCATGTCGGGCCCTTGCCGTATCGAACGCCGGCCCTAGCGGGCCGCAACGAAGAGCACCCAGTCGAGGAACGCGGCGTCCGGATCCGATCCGCTTTTCATGGCCTGCTCGGCGTCGCGAGCCGACACAAGGGCCCTCCGCAGCTCCTCGGCGGAGAAACCCCGCGCCCATCGAACGTGGTTCTTCACGCGCCAATCGGGCGCCTTGAGCGCGGCGGCCACCCCGCGCGGGTTGCCTCGGTCGGCCAGGGAGCGGGCGCACACCAGCTCGCGCAAGCGCGTCGTGCACATGGCCAGGAGCGCATGCGGCGAAACCGACTCCATGCGCCCCAGATACAGCAGGCATCTGCGAACGTCGCGCGCGGAGAAAGCGTCGACAAACTCCCACGGCTTGACCTCGGCCGTGCGGCTGACCAGCGAGATGACCTCGCTCTCGTTCACCGCGTCGCCGCCGCGGTGCGCAAGGGCGATCTTTTTGAGTTCGCTGTCCAGGCGCACCGTGTCCTCGCCCGCCAGCTCCACCAGCTTCGCGGCGGCGCCTTCCGTGAGGACAATGCCGTGGCCTGCGGCCATCGAGCGGACCGCACGGGGAAGCTCGTGGCGCTTGAGGGGGGCGCAGTCTATGACAGCGGTCTTGCCGTGCTTGGCCACGGCCTTGTACAGCCGCGTGTTCTTCGCCAGCTTCTCGGCGGAAAGCGCAAGCACGGTGGTGCCGCACGGTGCGTCAAGGTAGGAAACCACCGCCTCGGCGTCGGCCTTCCTCAGCTTGTCGGCCGCGCGCACCTCCACCAGGCGCACGGGGCTGGCGAAGGGGACCGTGTTGCATGCCGCCACGATGTCGGCCCCCGAGGCGGCCTCGCCGTCGAACTCGTCGGAATTGAACGACAGGTCGCCCAGGGAAGAGAGCCGCGCCCGCAGGCGCTTTGCCACGGTGGCCCGTTTGAGCGCATCCTCCCCGCACGCCAAGTACACGGGAAGCAGCGGGGCGCTCTGTTCGCTTTTGTCGGTCATGGGGCCATTCTACCGCAGCGTCCGCACCTCGATGCGGTCGGGTCCTAATTTGCACGAAACGTCCCCTTGCAGATCCGTCCTGAACACGGAGGCGCCCGCAGCCTCCAGAAGCCCTATCGTCTCGGGCGCGGGATGGCCGTAGCGGTTGTTCTCTCCCGCGCTCACCAGCGCTATGCTCGGCGACAAGGCGGCGGCCGTCTTGTCGTCCAGGGCGTTTTTCGAACCGTGGTGGCCCACCTTGTAGATGTCGACGTGCCCCACCGCGCCCTCCTCGACGAGCCGCCCCAGCTGCTCGCGCTCCGCGTCGCCAACGAACAGGGCGCTCCAGTCGGCCGCGCCGTCTCCGTCCACGTCCGCCTTTGCCGCAAGGCACAGGCTGTCGGCGTTGCCTCCCTCGTCAGCGAAGCGATCGGGCCACACCACCTCGAGCCCGAACGCCCCCACGTCCAGCTCATCGCCCTTCGACAGCCCTTGGACGCCGTCGGCGCCCACCAATTTCGCGGCATCCTCCACCAGATCCTCGCACGATGCGCAGCCGCATGAGAGCGCGTCGTTCGCAACAAGGACGCACCCCACCTCCACAACGCCCGCAAGCGACCCAAGCGCCCCTTTGTGATCGTCGTCCCCATGCGTGACCACCACGGCGTCCAGCCTCACAACCCCGTGGCGCGCGAGCGCCTCCCGCAGCAGGCCCTCCTGGTTGCCCGTGTCCACGAGCACGGCCGCCCCGCGGCTGCGGATAAGAAACGCGTCGCCTTGCCCCACGTCCAGCATCACTATCTCGTCCCCGGCAAGCCGGGGCAGCACCAGCGCGCAGGCGGCGAGCGCGCAGGCGCACAGGGCGCAGGCCGCGGCGAGCGCCCGTTTGCGCGGAGCCGGCCACACAACCCACAGCGCAACCGCCATCGCCGCCGACAGGGCGAGCGCGGCCGGAACGGGCAGCGACGCCGGAACGCTCGCGTGCGGAATGCAGGCGAGCGCCGACACGGCGCGCACCATGGCCTCGGCTCCGCCGCAGGCGAGAGTCAGCAGGAAACCGGAGGCGGCCGGCGCGGCCAAGGCGGCCAGCACCGCCGCCAGACCAACCGAGCACACCGGCGCGAACAGGGGCGCAACCACCGCGTTCGCAATCGGCGACGCCAGCGGAACCTGCGAGAACATCGCGGCCGACAGCGGCGTGGCCAGGATGCTCGACGCGCCGGTGAGGGCCAGCGCCTCGCCGACGAAGCGCGGAAGACGGGGGAAGAGGCGCGCAAGCCAGGCCGTGCCCAAGCCTGCGAACAGCACGATGCCCAGCGTCGAGAGCGCAGAAAGCGCGAAGGACACGGACAGCGCCGTATGCGGCTTTACGACGATGCACCCGACCATGCACGCGGCGAGCGCGCTGAGGGCGGCAGGCCGGCGTCGGGCGGCGAACGAGAGCATTCCCGCGAAGGCCATGACGGCCGCCCTTACGGCCGAGGGCGGAGCCGCCGACAGCACAAGGTAACCCAGCAACAGGAGCGCCTGGAGAACCTGGGCGATCGCACGGGGTACCCGCAAAGCGCGCAAAAGGGACGAGGCGAACGCCGAGACGATGGAGAGATGGGCGCCCGACACCGCCACCACATGCGCGAGGCCCGTTGCCTGGAAGGACCGGTACACATCGTCGTCCAAGCCGCCGCGCCAGCCGCACACCAAGGCGGCCAGCACGCCCGATGCCGCGTCGCCGCGCTCGGCGAGCAGGTCCACGGCGCCGTTGCGAACGGAAAGAAGCCCTGCCGCCAGGCCGCTTTCCTCCCCCGGCGCAGCCTCGCCCACGCGAACCTGCGCAACGGCGCCCTGGCGCCAGCAATACGCGGCCGAAGAGCCGGAGGGGGCCGCCAGGGACGCCTCGGCCTCGAACACGTCTCCGTAGCGGGGAACGCCGCACTCCCCCGACAGCCGCACCTGCGCCACATGCGACGACCCGTCCGGAAGCGTCGCGCGCGCAAGGCAGCTTGCGCCGTACAATCCCTCGCTTCCGTCCGCCAGCGCAAAGAACCGACACCGGCCGAACGCCCCTTCCGCCTCCTCTTGGGAGGCGTGCTGCGCCGCGCCCGCCCACGCTCCGCAGCACGCCCCCAAAGCCGCGCCCAGAACGAGTGCCCATGCGAGCACGGCGCGGCGGCGCCAAATCGCTGCCGTCGCCGCACCTGCGGCCGCAAGGCCGCCGAGGCCGACCAAAAGGCACGCCGAAACGCCCCATCCTTGCGCTGATAGCAACACTACGGCGCAAGACGCCCACAAACCGAGCGCGCACGCGAGCGCGGGGGGCAGCGCAGGGCGAGGAGGGAGGGTTCGGCCTTGGCCCGCCCCCTCCCCCGCAAGCTCGGATTCTGCGACGAACACCGCCCGTCCGCGCCGGCGCGACGGAAGCCCGACCGCGCAAAGCCGCTCGACCGCCCTGCGGCCGCGCGCGGACAGGCGCCCTACCCAACGCATATGGAGTCCGCCAGCTCGGCGTACTTCTTGTCGCCGATTCCCGACACCCGCTTGAGATCCTCTATGGTGGAAAACGGGCCGTTGGCCTCGCGATCGGCCACGATCTTGGCCGCCGTGGACGGACCGACGCCCGGCAAGACGTCCAACTCCTCGGCCGAGGCCGTGTTGATGTTCACCTTGCCGCCGCCCGCTCCGGCAGACCCCGACGACGTCGACCCTCCGGAATCCGCCTGAGGCTGCGGGGGCGCCTGAAGCTCCTCGACGGTGGGGACCATCACCTGCTCGCCGTCGACGAGCACCCGCGCCAGGTTGAGCGCGTCGGCGGCAGCCCCTTCGGCGAACCCGCCGGCGGCGTCCACCGCGTCTTGAACGCGCGACCCCTCGGGCACCTCCCGCACGCCGGGCTCCCGCACCGCACCGCCCACGTGCACGACCACGGTGGCAGCCTCCTGCGGCGGCTCGCTTTCCTGCGACCCTTCCGCACCTGCCGCCTCCTGAGCGGCTTCGCCCTTCGAGACGCTGAACCCCTCCGACGACAGCGTTTTGGCCACGCCCCCGCCCGCTATCGCGATCACCGCCAGCGCCAACGCGGTCAACCCCACCAGCACCGGCAGGCGCGCCCCGCTCATATGGGCTTTGGCTCGCAAAGATTCGGCGTCTTCGGCAAACGACACGGCATGCTCCCTTCCCTCGAGGACAAGAGCATACCAAGCGCGCCTTGCGCGGACATGGCGCACATCCAGCGCGCTTCCGCGCGGATCCGACGCGTTTCCAACGCGGTCCCCGCGGAAAACCGACGCGCCGCCAACGCAGAGTGGACGCGAATCCAATGCGGATCCAGCACGGATCCAGCGCAGTTCCAGCGCGCCCTGCGAAAACGCGCGGAAAGTGGGCTTCTAACGCGCCGCCTCAGCCGTCGCGGGCGTGCGACGTGCCCGGGGCCGGTAGGCGGCGCACGCGTAGTCGCGAACCTCGGCGGCGTCGGCCAGCTCGCCCACCCAGCGCTCGATGGGAAGAGCGTCCTCGGCCTCCAGCACGACGGACAGTTTCGCATGCGTCTCAGGAGAGCGCGGCATGAACAGCGTGCAGCAGTCGGGCGCGTCCTGCGACGATATGTCGAACGTGCCCAAACGCTGCGCCTCGCCGATGATCTCCAGCTTGTCCGTGCCGATGAGCGGGCGGAACACCGGAAGCTGCACCGCCGCGTCGGTGCAGCGGATGTTGTCGAGGGTCTGCGAAGCCACCTGCCCCAAACTCTCGCCCGTCACAAGGGCCCCCGCGCCCTCGCGGCGGGCAATCTCCTCGGCCACCTTGAACATGAGCCGGCGGTACATGATGATGCGCAGGGAGGGCGGGGCCGAGAGCGCTATCTCGCGCTGGCAGTCGCCGAAGGGCACCGTGTGCACACGCGCGATGCAGCCGGTGCGCTCCAGCACGCGGGCGATGTCGTCCACCAGGTACTCGCTTGCATCAGAGGTCTGCGGGCGGCCGGAGAAGTGCACGCCCACGCACACCGCTCCCCGCCGCGCCATCCGCCAGGCGGCCACCGGGGAATCGATGCCCGACGACAGCAGGCACGCCACGGTGCCCGAGCTGCCCACCGGAAGCCCGCCGACGCCCGGCAGGGAGCGGGCGTACACGTAGGCAGCCCCTTGGACCACCTCCACGCCGACGGTGAGGTCGGGGTCCTTCATGCGCACCCGCTTGTCCGGATACGCCGCGCACAAAGCGGCGCCCACTATGCGGTTCATGTCCATGGAGCCAATCTCGAAGTCCGTGTGGTTGCGCCGGGCCGCCACCTTGAACGACGAGAACTCCCCCGCCTCGTCCATGGCCGCGCGCGCCGCCCGGGCCATCTCGTCCAAGTCGCGGGGGCACTTGAACCCGCACGACACGCGGGCCGTGCCGGGCACCTGTCCTATCAGGTCGGCGGCGGCCTTCGCCGTCTCCCAGCCCGTCCCCTCCTTCAAGAACACGCACAAACGCCCCGCAATCCGGTGGATCGTCACCACGGGGAACGCCCCCAGCAGCGCCTCCAGGTTCTTGAGCAGCCTTGTCTCGAACGTTGCGCGGTTGTGGCCTTTAAGCCCTATCTCATGGTAATGGACCAGGCAGATGCGTTGGAATTCAGTCATGGGAAACCCCTCGGGCGACGCGCCTCTCGCGAACGAAAGCGCGCAGGTTGACGTGCAAGTCAGCGCGAACGGCCCCAGCGTCGAAGATTGCCCGCCACGCCGCCGCACGCGCTTTCGCACGCAAGGACGCTCTCGCAAGGGGCAAGGTTCGGTGCTGGGGCCGTTCGCGGTGTCGGCAAGCTCCGCTGGCCGCAGGCCAGCCAAGCTCTAGTGGTTCTTGATGTCGATGCTGGCCGGGTCGTAGGACACCTCGCCGCGGGCGATCTCGCCGAAAGCCAGCGACAGCGGCTTCTTGTCCGCCGCACGCGCTATCTCCACAGCCGTCTGCAGCTGGATGGCGCGGTCGCGCTGGCCCCGCATCATGTCGTTGATGTCGTGGGCGCGCTTGGACGCCAAGGCGCACAGCAAAAACCGGTCGTTGTCGGTCCGGTCCAGCAGTTCGTCGATCTTCGGTTCGATGATGCTCATATCGTGTCTCAACCTCGTGTCTTCTCGGCTTGCTCGTTCACATAGGCCGTCAACGCCGCAACGGCCTCCTCCAGATCGTCGTTTACAAGCCGTATATCATACTCCATTTTGCGCGAAAGCTCCACCTTCGCCGCAGCCAAGCGGGCAGCCACCGCCTCGTCGGACTCCGTGCCCCTTCCGCGCAGACGCGCTTCCAGCTCTTCGAGCGAGGGAGGCTCGATGAACACCAAGTGCGCCGAAGGGAAGCGCTCACGCACCTGGAATCCGCCTTGCACGTCTATCTCGAGCACCACCTGGTCTCCCCGAGCGATGTGCTCCTCCGCGCCTTTGCGGGGCGTCCCGTAGCGGTTGCCGTCGTAGGTGGCCCACTCCAAAAGCCCGTCGTCGTCCACAAGGCGTTGGAACTCCTCGTCGGACACGAACAGGTAGTGGACGCCGTCGACCTCCCCTTCCCGCGGCTCTCTTGTGGTGACCGAGATGGACACCCAGACGTCGGGGACCTCCTGCACAAGACGGGCCACCAGCGTGCCTTTGCCGGCACCCGATGGCCCAGATACGACGAACAGGTTTCCGTTGCGCACGGAACTAACCAAGACGCTCCAGCAAAGCGCTCTGCTGGCGCTCGCCCAAACCGCGCAGGCGGCGGCTCTCGGCGATCTGCAGCTCCTTCATGATCTTCTCAGCCTTGGCCTTGCCGTAGCCGGGAAGCGTCTCAATGAGCGTGGAGACCTTCATGCGGCCCACGACGGAATCGTCCTTCATCTCGAGAACCTGCTCGAGAGTGAGCTTGCCGGATTTCAGATCGTCGCGAACCTCCGCGCGCTTGATGCGGGCGGCCTTCGCCTTCTCCAAAGCGGCCTGGCGCTCTTCGGGGCTGAGTTGAGGAATAGCCATCTGTTTCTCTCCTTCGTGTTCCGTGAAGCGATGCGCCGATACTAGCATGCAATCGCTTGTTTCACCTTGTCATTTGCCGGAAATTCAAAAAAATTCAAGGGGCGGGCACACATTGTAGGCGCAAACCGCCTCCCTGTCGACCCCCCGTCGGCCAATCGTCATCTTCCCAGACCGCCTCAGAAAACCTCCGAAAGCACGCGGGCCGGTCGGAAAGGCGCGGCGCTCACAGCTCCGACACGATGGCCTCGAACGCCGCAGCCGGATCGGGCGCCTGCGTGATAGGACGGCCGATGACGATGTGCGAGGCCCCGCTCTCGAACGCCTGCGCCGGCGTGGCGACGCGGCTCTGATCGCCCTTGTCGGCGCCTGCGGGACGCACGCCCGGCGTGACGATGTAGGCGTCGGGTCCGAGGATCTCGCGCAGGCGCGCGGCCTCCTGCGGCGAGGCCACCACGCCGGAGATGCCGGCGCGCTTGGCCTGCTCGGCCAGCACCACCACCTGGTCGGCCATGGCGCGCGAGACGCCCGTCTCGGCCAGCGCCGCATCGTTCATGCTGGTGAGCACCGTGATGCCGAGGGTGGCCGGCACGGGGTGGCCGTATTCGGCGGCCGCGCGCTCGGCGCCGCGCTGGGCGGCCGCCATCATGTCCACGCCGCCCACCGTGTGCATGGTGAGCATGTCGGCCCCGCTGCCGGCGGCGGCGTAGGCCGCGCCTTCCACC
>NZ_CBDTNW010000076.1:0-31149 GCF_965361815.1 Rubneribacter sp. | reverse complement strand
CGCCCTTCGGTCCGAGTTCATCCGAAGGGCGCGCTCGTTCACAATACGGCAGGGCGGCCTGCGCAGCATCCCGATCCCCCCGCTGTTACCGAACGGTCACAATGGGCGAAGCCTTGCCGGGAAAGGCGGCAAAGGGACGTCGGCCCTCGCCCCCTTCCCCTCGTCTGAGCTCCGAGCTTCTCTTACGCCGGGCGTATCACCAATTCCTGGATGAGGCTGTCGTCCAGGTTGCATGCGCCGTCGGTGCAGTTCTCTATCTGGGCGAGCGCGTGGATGAGCGTGCCGTGGTAGTCGGCGTAGAAGTTCACCGTGCGCTCGTTCACCACGCGCGGATCATGCATGGAAAAGCCGCCGAACATGAACCTGTTATGGTAGAACATCTCGATGGCGTTGCGTCCGTGCAGAAACGAGTTGGGGCGTTTGACCTGGGACGGGCAGTAATCCACAAGGCGGCACTCCTCGGCGAAGCACGCCGCCAGCGCTCTGTGGTCCATGTCCTGCATCGCCGCGACGAAATCGTTGATGACCATGACTGCCTCCTAGTACACTTTCTCGGAATTGAGCAGGGCGTCCGTGCCTCCGTCCACGAACAGCACCACGCCGTTGATACCGCACGCCTCCGGGCTGGCGATGAAGGCCATGGCGTTGGCCACTTCGATGGGTTCCATGAGCGGCTCCTCGCCGAAGTGCGTCGGCACGGGAATGGCCTCCATGGCGGCGCGCTGTTCGGGCAGCATGCCCGCGGTCATGGCGGTGCGCACGTTGCCGGGCGCGACCGCGTTGAGGCGCACGCCGCGCGATCCCCACTCGGGGCTCATGCGGCGCACCCAGCGGGCAAGGGCGTACTTCGTGGACGCGTAGTACACGTGCCCGACGGCTGGATCGACGTCCTTCACCAGCTCGAGGATGCGGTCCTCGTCGGCCTGGTTGTTCAGCATGCCGGCCACGTCCATGCGGGCCGCGCCCTGCGCGATGGAGTTCGACGAGGTGACCGTGCAGCTGCCGCCCTTCTTCTCCAAAAGGTCGAAGACACCGCGCGCCATCTCGGTGGCTCCAAAGTAGTTGAGCGAGATGATGAGCGATATGGGGACCTTGCCGCCCGACACGCCCGCGTTGCAGATCATGGCGTCGATGCCGTCGGGGTAGCGCTCGTGCAGCTCGGCCAGGGCGCCGGCGCGACCTTCCTTCGTGGCGAGGTTGGCGGTGATGTCGCCGCCGTTCAAGTCGATGTTCACCACCTCGTGGCCGCGTTCGCGCAGAACCTCGGCCGTTTTGGCGCCGATGCCGCTCGACGCTCCCGTGATGACGTAGATGCCCATGGGCCTTCCTTTCGCGAGGATGAAACGCCTGGACGCCACCGATAAGGCGGCGCGTTCGAACCCCATGCTAGCACGCGAGCGGCGCCCTTCCGCGTCGGGTGGACGAGCGGCGCCCTGCGGCGCCGAGGTGGCCTTGGGGCGTCGGCGAAGGGCGTCGGCTACCTCTTCTGCGCTTCTTGCGAATTCGGGCGCGAAGGGCCATGAGGGCCGCTCCCTTGCCTTTTCCGTGCGAACCTGGGCGCGAAGGGCCGTACGGACCGTCTCTTTCTTGCGTGTCCGGGCGTATCTGAATATATACGTGAAAGAGTTCTGGACAAAATGAGCTTTGATCCACATGGTTTCGTCTCGGATCGGGCCGATTCTAGCCTCTTGTGAAAGCTCGCACGAAAAAGTCTTTCGTTTCCCCTGGTAAATCGCTTACGGTTTTGATTGTTCTCGCGTGAGGATGTGGATCGGGGGCCATTTTGTCCAGCAGCTCTTTTGCGCTCTGTTAAACCAACGTTGACACGAACCGGTGTTTGCCGAATCTCGGGCCGGGCCTTCCCTGGTCGGGCGCCGGGCAAGGCCCTTTCCGCCTGACGGGTAGGGTTTTGCTCGGCGAACCGGCCTGGCCTATGTCAACGCTGGTTTAACAGAGAGCTCTTTTGCGCTCTGCCAAACCGCTGCCGACGCGGGTCGCGCTTGCCGAGCCTCCCCTGATCGGGTGCTCTGGAAGGCTTCCGCCTGATGGGCGGGCCTTGAATGGCGAACCGATTTGACCCATGTCGGCGGCATCGTCTAACAGAGGGCTCTTTCCTTTCCGCTAAACCGGGAACGGCGTGCTGATCCGGAGGGACCTTGAGCGTTAATCCGGACGGGAATGGCGCGGCCTGGAAAGTCGGTCCGGACGGGAATGGCGCGGCCCGGAGAGCCGGCTTCGGCGAATTTGGAGAGGCTCGGAAAGCCGGCCTGGGTGGGCTTGGCATGCCGCTCCCGATGCGGTCAATGCCCCAAGACCGGTTTGGCATCGGAGGTTCTCTCGCTCCCGCGCCTTCGTCCTCCGTTTTGGTGCTTCCTCGCCCATTTCGTCAATCCAATCTCGTGCCCTTCGAATAGATGCGGTTTGTCGATTTCCTGCATCCCCTCCGCTCCCTCCCTTGCTTCGCGCGTCTTTAGAAACTTTTAAGAATCGATTCGTATCGTGAGGGGAGGAAACGAAGGAAAGGAGCTTCGGCAATGCGCTATCTGCTGGAAACAAAGGGGCTGACCAAGCGCTTCGGTCGTGGCGAGCGGGCGCAGACCGCTGTTTTGGACGTGTCGCTGCATGTGCCCGAGGGCGCGGTTTACGGGCTTTTGGGCCCCAACGGCGCCGGCAAGTCCACCATGCTCAAGATGGTGACGGGCATGCTGCAACCCTCTGGCGGCGAGATGCTCTTCGAAGGGGAGCCGTGGCGGCGCGAGCATCTCTACCGCATCGGGTCGCTCGTTGAAACCCCGCCCCTGTACCCCAACCTCACGGCGCGCGAGAATCTGCGCGTGCGCACGACGCTCCTCGGCATTCCCGAGGAGCGCATCGGGGAGGTGCTTGAGACGGTGGATTTGACGAACACGGGAAGGAAGAGGGCAGGGCAGTTCTCGCTGGGCATGAAGCAGCGCCTCGGCATCGCGCTTGCGCTGCTTGCGCGTCCGCGCCTGCTCGTTTTGGACGAGCCGACCAACGGGCTGGATCCTATCGGCATCGAGGAGCTGCGCGGGCTTGTGCGGTCGCTGCCCGGGCAGGGGGTCACGGTGGTCGTGTCGAGCCATGTCCTGACCGAGGTGGCGCACACGGCCGACCTGGTGGGCATCATCGTGGAGGGGCGGCTTGCCCACGAGGGGCGCATCGATGCCGGATGCGATTTGGAGGCCCTGTTCATGGACGTGTGCCGGAAGACGGCGGGGAAGACGGCGGATGCGGGGCGCGCATCATGGGAGCGTCGCGCGGCAGCCGAGGGGCGCGCGTCGCGGGAGAAAGGGGGTGTGCGATGAGTTCTCAGGTTGCGCAAGGTGCACCGCGCGCGAACGCCCGGGAGCGGTCCTGTCGCCCGCGGTGCGGCGGGGCGTTCTCGTGCGCTTTCCAGGGCGAGGCCCTGAAGGGCCGGCGCGCCGCCCCGCGCAAGATCGCGCTCATCGCCCCGCTGCCGTTTTGCGCCCTGGGCATGTCGGCGGGCGGCATGGGGGGCGGGGGAGCCGTCGGGGCGTTTTCCACTTACGGATGGAACTGGTGGTGCGCGCTCATGCTTCCCATCGCGGCGGCGCTCATGGCTGCGTCGGTGGCCAACATCGACGCTCGCCAGGGCCTGAGGCCCGTCCTGGGGCTGCCGCTGCCGCCGGCGGCTACGTGGTGGGCGAAGGCGGCCTACGCGCTTTCCCTCGTCTTCGCGGCGAACTTGGTGGTGTTTGCGGCCAACGTCGTGGTTGTGGCGGCGGGAGGCGGCGCACCCACCGTGCTTGCGGGCCTGGCGACTGCGGTCATGGTGACGGTGGCGTCCTCGTGGATGGTTCCCGCCGTTTTGTTCCTCACGATGCGCTTCGGCACGCTGGCGGGCATCGTCGTTCCCGTGCTGGTGCAGATCACGGTGGGTATCGTGATGGGATGGAGCGACGTGTGGTTCCTGTTTCCCATGGCCTCTGCGCTGTGCGCTCCCGCGCCGTTCACGGGCGTGGCGCCCTCGGGCGTCCCGCTCGCTTCGGGGGATGCGCTCGGCATGCTGGGTTGGCAGACGGCTGCGGGGTTGGGCGTTTCGGCGGCGCTGTTCGCGCTGCTGGCGGTTCTGGGGGCGCGGTGGTTTTCGGGGAGGGAGGTCCGATGACGGCCGGCATGACGCTTCGGCGCGCCCTGCGCTCCGAGGCCGTGCGCCTGCGCCGCAGCGCGCTCGTGCCGCTGCATCTGGCGCTGGCGGCGGGGTTGGGCGTGGCGGCGGGGCTGTACTTCTCCTACGCCGCCTGGGACAGCCTGCTGGGCGCCGACGCGTTCTTTCAGCTTGTGGGCGCGGGCGCGCCTTTGCTCGCCGGCATCTCCTGCGGGCTTGCCGCGGACGCCGAGCGCGAGGCGGGCGGTTTCGCGAACGTGCTGGGGGCGCCCTCGCGCCGGGTGGCGCTTGCTGCGAAGGGGATCGTCCTGTTCACACTCGGGGTTGGCGCGGCCCTGGTGGCGGCCGGGCTGTTCCTTGCCCTGGTGGCCGGGGCGGGCAGGACCGTGCCCGCGCTGCCTTGGTGCGCGGGTGCCACAGGAGGACTTGCGCTGGGCGGCGCGGCTTTGTACGCGGGGTTTCTGTGGGTGGCGATGCGCTTTGGGCGCAATGCCTCTGTCGGGCTGGGGGCGCTGGGTCTGATCGTTGCCATGGCCTCTTTGGGAGGTTTGGCGAACGGCCTGGTCACCGGCACGCTGAGCGGATCGTTCGGCGCAAAGGCGGCGTTCGTTTTGCCCGTTTGCTGGCCGTCGCGCTTGGCGTCGATCGCCATCGAGCTTGGGATCTGCGGGCCGCTTGGCGCTGACGCCCAGACGACGGCGGCCCTGACGGGGGCTCTTGGGCGCTTCGCCGTCGTGAGCGCGGTGGGGGCGGGTGTGCTTTCGGCGGTGCTTCTCGTACGGGCGAACCGCTTCGAGGATCGCCGGCATGCGGCGGAGTGACGGATGGAAGCGCGATGCGCGCGCCGACGGCCCCGATGCGGACGGGGCGCGGCAGGGTTTCGAATGGAGGCAAGGAGCAGAACATGAACGGAAAGCTGAAGGTTGTCGGGGCGGTTTTCGCGGTTGCGGCCGCAATCGCGGTCTGCGGCGCGGTCTTGGTCTCGTTGATGTTTCCCGCGGGCATGATCCCGTATCTCGCGGACAAGTACAATCCCCTTTCGCAGGAAAGGACCGTGTACGCGCGGCTGCCCGACGCGGAGGGCTACGTCGAATCGTGGGATGACGCCTCGGGGCTGTATCGGGACTACTTGTACCTGGTGGACGCCTCCGACTCCCAGGGCGCGCGGGCTCAGGTGCGCGTGATAACGTTTGGAAGCCGGCTTGGCGACGACGGGCCGGACGGCGCGTGGATCGAGGTTCGCGCGAGGGGCTCGGCGTCTTTGGGGTATGGATACGTTTCGGAGGCGGAGGTTCCCGAAGCGGCGCGGCGCGTGCTATGATCGGGCGCCGGGCCGCACGAAAAGGAAGGGAGGACGCACGTGGCGCGCATACTGGTCGTCGATGACGAGAAGGCCATCGTGGACACGCTCGTGCGCGTGCTCGAGCGCGACGGCCACACGGTTGTGGGCACCACCGATCCTGCAGGCGTTCCCGACAGGGACCTTTCGCGGTTCGACCTCATGCTGGTGGACGTGATGATGCCCGGCCTCGACGGGCTTTCCCTCGTGCGACGCATCCGCGACCGAGCGGACTGCCCCATCCTGTTCCTGACGGCCAAAACCGAGGAGGGCGACGCCGTGGCGGGGTTGGCGGCGGGTGCCGACGACTACATCCGCAAGCCGTGCGGGGCGGTGGAGCTGCGCGCGAAGGTGGCGGCCCACCTGCGGCGCGAGGTGCGCGAACGGCACAGCTCGCTCGATTTCGGCTCCGTGCGCATCGACCTGGCCGCCAAGGAGGCGACGGTGGGCGGCTTGCCCGTGCGCCTCACGCCCACCGAATACGCCATCTGCGAGCACCTTGCGCGCCGGCGCGGCCAGGTGTTTTCCAAGGAGGCGCTTGTGGAGGAGGTTCTGGGGTGGGGCAGCGCGTCCGGGCCCGAGACCATCACCGCGCACGTGCACGGCATCCGTTCCAAGTTCAAGGCCCACGGGGTGGATCCCGTGGGAACCGTGTGGGGCATGGGGTATAAATGGGAGCTGTAGGAAGGACGCGTCCGGACCGGCGGCGCGGACCGGCGGCGGGAAGCTCCGATGCCGTGCGCGGGAAGGGCCTGCCCCTTTCGCTCACGGTGGCGCGCTACTTCGTGTACGTGCTGGTTTCCATGGCGCTGATAGCGGCCGCCTGGTTCGGAGCGTTCGTGGTCTTGGGAAACAGCGGCGTCGTCTACTTTGCCAGCTACGCCGAGCAGAACGCGCCGGAGGCTGTCCGGATGCTGGAGGAGGGGCGGCTCGACCCCGCCGACCTCCCCGCATGCTACCGCTGGGCCGTGTTCAACGATGCGGGCGACGTGATGGCCTCCGACCTGGGCAACGGCGAGACGGCGGAGGCGTGGCGGACGCTGCGTGAGGGCGCGTCGGTGGTGCGCTACGACGGGGCGGCCGGCGCCGTGCGGCAGGTGAGCGCCGCGCTTCCGGACGGGCTCACGTGCGTTCTGCAGTACGACTATCTGCCGGATTTCGTCTCCAAAGAACTGCGCGACGCGCTGCCGGATCCCCAGGCAATCATGACCGTTGCGCTCATTGCGTCGCTTGTGGCCGCCGTGGCGCTCATCGCCGTGCGCGCGGCGCGTGTGATCTCGGCGAAGATGCGCCCGCTCTCGGAGGCTGCGGAGCGCATCGGGCGGCAGGACCTGGACTTCTCGGTGGGATCCACCGATGTTCGGGAGGTGAACGAGGTGCTCGGTGGCATGGAGCGCATGCGTGCCGCCCTGGCGGAGTCGCTGCGCGAGGGCTGGGCCGCCGACGAGGCGCGCCGGCGGGAGGTGGCCGCCCTTGCGCACGACCTCAAGACGCCGCTGGCCGTTGCACGGTGGAACGCCGAGCTTCTGGCCGAGGGTCCGCTCGACGCGGCTCAGGCCGAGAGCGCGGCCCAGGTGGCCGAGAGCGTGGATCGCATGGAGGGCTACGTGCGGCTGCTCGTGGAGGCGTCGCAGGCGTGCGCTGCGGGGAATGCGTCGGGGACGGTGGACGCGGCGGCGCTGTCCGCGCAGGTGGAGCGGCAGGCACGCCAACTCTGCGCGGCCGCCGGGTGCAGCCTTGCCTTTGAGGGCGCGTCTGCGGGCTTGCTTGCCGGGAACGGGCCGCAGCTGGTCCGCGCCATCATGAACCTGGTGTCCAACGCCGCAGAGCACGCGCCTGCGGGCTCTGCGGTAAGGGTGCGGCTGCACGTGTCGGGCGGCGATGCGACGGACGGCGATGCATCGGACGGCGTGCTGCGGGTGGAGGTGGCCGACGAGGGCCCGGGGTTCTCCGAGGCCGCCCTCGTGCACGGCGCGGAGCGCTTCTTCACCGGCTCGCCCGACCGCAACGCGGAAAGCGGCCACTTCGGTCTGGGGCTTTCCATCGCAAGCGACGTCGCGGCGGCCCATGGCGGCACGCTGAGCCTTGCAAACGGCCGCGAGGGCGGCGCCCGCTGCGTCATCGAGCTTCCCCTGGCCGAATCCGGGCCCGAGTGAGGCCGGGGCGCTCGCCTTCCCGCCCCTCTCGCCCTCCCGCCTCGCTCGGCCTTGCGGCCCGTTCCCGGCGTTTTACCCGGGTGCGCCTACTTCCGCATCTGACGGTAGCGGGCAAGGGCTTCGTCGTAGCTGCCGACGGTCTTTTTGAAGTACGCGGTGTAGCCGATGGTCGCAATCGCCAGGGCAACCAGGTAGATGGCTGCAAAGCACACCCATGCCCCCATGCCCACCTCGGCCGGAATCCATTGGCCGAGCCATGCGCACAGCGCAAGCACCGGCAGGCAGCAAACTCCAAACCCGGCGATCCTTGCAGGGTACGAGAGTTGTTTGAGCAGAGCATCGGTGAACCAGGCTGTTTGCAGCACCGTTATGCCGATGGCGGCTGCGTACAAACTGGCGGCAAGGTTGAGCCCGTGGCTTGGGCCTGCAAAAGCGTAGCCCATGACCAAAAAGCACGCCATGAGAATGGCGAACATGACGCAGGCGGCGTTGGCGGTTTTCAGGATGAGGCGTTTCATGTTGACCCCCTCTTCTTTACAATCCGAGTTTGCGTTTGATGTCGGGAGCGTACTGACGGGAGGCGATAGCCGCCTCTCCGTTGTCGAGCAGCAGCTGCAATCGCGCGCCGGGGACGGGGCGAATGCCGCGGACGTGGTCGAAGTTCACGAGCATCTGCCTTGATGCGCGCACGAATTCGGTGCCGGAAAGTCGGTCCTCTGCCTCGTAAAGGCGCAGCGGCGTTTCAAGGACGGCGTTGGCGGTGTAGAGAAATGTCGCGCCGTCCACCGTTTCGATGTAGAGCACATCGTCCAAGGGCACGCGGTAGGTTGTTCCGTCGTGCGAGCCAACGAGCTGGTGGTCAAGCGCGCTCAGGCTGGCGACGATGCGTTGCGCGCGTTCGTCGATTCGTGGGCATGCCACGCTTACTTCAATGTCGTCGAGATGGGGATTCTCGGTGATGGTTACGTTCACGGCGGGGCCTTTGCGTTTCGAGGTTGGCATCACAAGGCTGGGCCGGCCAGCAGCGCCAGTATGCCCGAGTTTTCCGCGTTCGCGCAAGGTCGCGCGTTCCCACCTGCACCCAGAAGCGCCTCAGTTGCACGGAGGCTTGGGTGTGAGGACTGAGAGATGTGGCTCGAAAATGGCATACAGTAGTGGTATTATGCATTTGGTAATACCAAGGAGGTGGCAAATGGACGAGCCGGAGATTCACCCCAACGCTCTCAAGCACCTCAGCAGAGACGAGGTCTTGCAAGCATGGAATTCGGTGGTGAAAAGCATCAGGCGGGAAAGTGATGATGAACCGCCCCGTTGGCTTTCGGTAGGCTGGTTGAACAACGGCACCGACGTTGAGCTGATATACGTTGAGACGATGTTCGGGTGGCTCATAATTCACGCAAAAGCACCGGCCGAGAAAAAATTCAAAGACGAGATTGAGCGCACGGAAAGGAGAGCGAGATGAGCAAAGCGAGTGGATATATAGCAGCAAATGGACAAGAAATCACAGAGGCTATGATTGACCGCTGGTGTGATGCGTACGAGCGCGGCGAATTTCCGGAAGGCGAACACACGGTTGGCGATGTCGTTCATGGCAAGCCGCAGCGCTCAATCGAAAAAACGACCGTTCTAACTCTGAAAATTCCTATTGGAATGAAAGCAGCCATTAATCGCAAAGCGAAGCAGCAGGGCATCAGTGTGAGCGAGTATGCAAGGCGGGCAATTGCCGATGAGCTTCTGGCTGAAACGCGCTAGGTGCAGCTTGGCAGCGCCCGCGCAGGAAGTTGGACAGCTCTGTTAGCTGGCAAAGAAGGCCGCTGGGTTCCCGGCGGCCTTCTTCTATATTGACGTTGATCTGCGATTGGTCTGTGAGGTATCGTGCGTGCTTCAAATTGTGCCGTGGTGGTATACTTTAGTTATGCAACTTACCGCACAGGACATAGCGAAGATTGTTGAGCGGGTGCTGGTTGACTACGATGTTGAAAAAGCGTACCTGTTCGGCTCATTTGCGCGCGGGGAAAGCGATGAGTCGAGCGACGTTGATCTGCGATTGGTCTGTGGCTCCAGCATTACTTTCGGACTTTTGCACGACATGGTCGAACGCCTTGAAGTTGAGTTGGGTCGCAGGGTGGAGATTGTGACAAACCCTCCCGAGCGCATGCTCCCCGCATTTCGCAAACGTATCGAAAAAGATGAGGTGCTGCTCTATGAAGCCGCATGAGCGCGACCTCGCTGGAGCAATACAAGCTGGATGGGTAGCTTTCTGTTTTGCGAGGGAGATTTAACGCAATCAGTTCTTCAATGGGAGGACTTTCAAGTGCCGAGGGGTGCTCTGGCATTCTTTATGATGGAGTTTCCTTTGGATTCCCTTCTTTGCCATTTCGGTTGCATCGCCTAGAATGGCGGTGACGTTGCGTGGGGCGGCGTGTGGGACAAGGGGTTGCGGGCGAAGAGGGCGTGGCATGCTGGAAGATTTGACGGTGTGGTATCTGTTTTTGGGCGGGGCGGGCGCGGGGTGCCTGCTTGTTGCCGCCGTGCTCGAATGCCTCTCACCGCATGCGATTGCTGCCAACGGCGGGCGCCGCATCCCGAAAGGGCCGTACCGTTCGTTTTTTGCCCCTGCTTACGTGGCGGGCCTTGCTGCCGTTGCGGTCGGCGCGCTCTGTTTGCTGCTTGACCTCGGCCGTGGCGAGCGGGCGCTCTCGCTCGTCTTTCAACCGACGCTTTCTTTTATATCGGTGGGCGTGTTTTTGCTGATTGCGCTTATGGTGCTTGCTGCTGCGCCTGCGGCCCTCTGGGCTTTTGGGCGTACCGGCCTGCCTGAGCCGCTTGCGCTTGCCACCCGCGTTCTGCTCGCTCTTGCGGCCTTCTCGGTTATGACGTACACGGGGTTGTTCCTTTCCGGCATGCCGTCAGTGCCGCTGTGGAACACCCCTCTGCTGCCGGTCCTGTTCGTGACATCGGCTCTTTCGTCGGGCATTGCGTTGTTGGTGTGCGTTGTTTTCCTGACCGGTTCCAGCGAGCGGTTTGCGTCTGCGGCAAACCGTTTGCGCGCAGCCGACGCAGTTGTCATTGTGTGCGAGGTTATCCTGCTTGCCCTGTTCGTGGGTGCGGCCTTCCTGAAGGGCGGCACTGCGCAGGCATCGGCAGAGCGCCTGGTGCAGGGCGATTTGTCCGCGCCCTTCCTCGGCCTGGTGGTGCTGCTTGGTCTGGTCGTTCCGTTTGCGTGCGAGGCGCTCGCCCGCAAAGTCTCCGAACGCGCCGTTGTCGCGGCGGCGGTGCTGGTGCTTGCGGGCGGCTTCTTTTTGCGCTGGTGCATCGTGGAAGCGGGCATGGCGGTGGACATCGCGGCATCCGTGATGCCAGCGCTTGGGATACAATAGGGCAGTGATCGGACGTTTCGAAGAGGGAGCGCGGCAAAGCAAGGTGAAGCAGGGCGATGTGACATGGTTCGAGGTCGACAAAGAAAGCGACCTGCCCATTTGGCTGCAGCTGCGCAACCGCATGGTCTATCTGATCACGACCGGATACTTCAAGCCCGGCGAGAAGCTGCCCACCGTGCGCGGTTTGGCGGCCGACATATCCATCAACTTCAACACGGTCAACAAAGCCTACATCAGCCTGGTGGATGAGGGCTACATTGACTCGAAGCCCGGTCGGGGGGCCATCGTGCGCGAGGTGGAGGCCGAAAAGAGCGAGAAATTCGAATCGGTCGATGTGCTCATAGAGGATTGCGTTGACGCGTGTTTGGCCATGGGGCTGTCATTCGACGACGTGAGCAAGCGCATCAAGAAGAAGATGCGCGAGATGGAAAGGGACAGAAGCGGTGGCAAGAGCTGATAGAAGGGGAAAGCGCGCAGGCGGCGAGGAAGAGCTTGCGGCAAAGCGAAGCTGTCATGGCGTGGTTGCGGAAACGCAGGTGCTCGAGACCGATCAAGTGGCTTCGAAGGCGGGTGCGCTCGTGTTCTCGATTGCGCTTTTCGCGGTTGCGTTCGGGCTGGTGCTGGGCCTGTGGTGGCTTGCGGTCGGCGCGTTCGACACGGTGAGCGTGGCAGTGGCTTTGGTGGTGGGGTGGCTGGCGGTGTCCACCGTGCATATCGCGCAGCAGTGGGAGCGGATCGTGGTGCTGCGCTTCGGCCGGTTCAACCGCGTGTCGGGCCCAGGGCTTGTGTTCACGCTGCCCATTGTGGAGTACTGCTCGCTCAGCGTGGACATGCGCACGCGGCCCGTGCCGTTCGGCGCCAAGGAAACGCTTACGGCCGACCTCATCCCGCTCGATGTGGACGCCGTGCTGTACTGGATGGTGTGGGACGCCGAAAAAGCGTGCATGGAGATCAGCAACTACAGCCTGGCCGTGCAGCTGGCGGCGCAGACGGCTCTGCGCGACGCCATCGGCCGCTCAAGCGTGGCCGAGATCACCATCCGGCGCAACCAGCTGGACAAAGAGCTTACCCAGGTGCTGGATGAGAAAACGTCGGAGTGGGGCATCACCGTGCTGTCGGTGGAGATTCGCGACATCGTGGTGCCCGAGGCCCTGCAGGAAGCCATGTCGCTTGAAGCCCAGGCCGAGCAGCGCAAGAAGGCTCGCATCATCCTCATGGAGGCCGAGCAGTCCATCTCCGAGATGGCGAAGGAAGTGGGGGAGGCCTACGACGACAACGACAGCGCCCTGGCCATCCGGCGCATGCACCTGATGTACGAAAGCGTTCGCGACACCGGCGGCACCGTGGTGGTGCCAAGCTCCTTCGCGGAGGGCTTCGGCGATGTGTTCCCCGATGACGTGGGGAAGATCCTGGGGAAGTGACGCAGGGCTGGTGCGGCGCGAGGGCCGATGCGCAACCGGGGCGCTGTCTGGCGCGTCCCTCAACATCTGTCCGATTTCCGACACTAGGGCCGCCTAATATATTCTAAAAATAGAATAATTTCTTGTAAAGTTGTCCTAGGATAAGTGTTGAATATCCTAGGACAACTTGATATTGTACGGTCAAGGGGATTTGGCCAATTCCTTCAGAGCGAGACGAGGGGCGTCTCTGATTTCTCTAACGTGCACGGCGCGTCGCGCCAGACATCGGGGAGGGTCGGAGTCGTACCGACGGAATCCGAAGGAGGAGAAACGATGGGAACGAACGGTTCTCAAGCTGCGTTTACCCGCAGGAGTTTTCTCAAAACGACAGGAGCGACAGCAGCGACGGCGATGATTGCGGGGACCACGGCTTCGACGCTGACCGGTGTCGCATCGGCTCAAGCGGAAAGCGAGGGATCGGAGGAGAGGGTATGCACTTGCGTATGCACAGGTAACTGTGGTGGCTCCTGCGCCATGCAGGTGCATGTGCGGGACGGCAAGGCGGTCGACATCACGCCGCAGCCGTATCCTGATCCCGATCTCGAGCAAGTGTGCCAGCGCGGTCTTGCCCATATCCAGAGGATATACGATCCTCGCCGGTTGAAGTACCCCATGCGCCGCGTGGGAGAGCGCGGGTCGGGCGAATGGGAGCGCATCTCATGGGATGAAGCCATCGACGAGATCTGCGAAAAATGGAAAGGGTACCAAAAGGAGTTCGGGGATAGAAGCATCGTGTTTTTCCCCGGAAGCGGAAACCTACGTGCCGATGCAAGCGGCACGGGATACGCCAATAGGCTCATCAACTACATGGGCGCATGCTTCATGAACAACGGTTATGACAATAACGCCATGTTCACGATTGGCGCGATGATGGGCAACGACCTTTGTTTCCTAGGTAACGATTGGCGTGACTTGCGCAATGCGAACAACATTTTCATCTGGGGTACGAACATCACGGAGTCGGCCGGAGTGCGTTGGCATTGGCTGAAAGATGCCATGGAAGCGGGAGCGCACACTGTGGTGATAGATCCGAATTTCACCACGGTAGCCGGCAAGGCCGACGAGTACGTGTCCGTGAGGCCGGGAAGCGACGGCCTGCTCGCCATCGCCATGATGCAGATCATCGTAGACGAGGGCTTGGTCGACTTCGAGACGCTTGTTTCCGCTACCTGCGCTCCGTATTTGGTCGGAGAAGATGGAAAGTATTTGCGCGTGGTTTCTGAGCAAAGTGAGAAAGGGGCGTCTTCGGGCGACATTTTGGTGATGGACTCTCTTGAAGGGGCGGTTCCGCTCAATCAAGCCTCTTCGCCGATGCTCGAGGGGACCTTTGAGGTCGATGGCGTGAGCGCGACCACGGCGTACAGCCTTCTTCTCGACCGAATCAAAGAGTGGGACATCTCCGATATCGTGGAGCGTTGCGGCATTTCCGAAGAGAAAATACGGGAGCTCGCCCTTCGGTACGCCGACGGTCCGACAACCATCATGACTGGATACGGGCCTGATCATTACGTCAATGGCATAACGTTCTATGCGAATATTTGCGCGCTCGCCATGGTGTCGGGGAATATCCAGAAGCCGGGAACGGGCATCTCGGGGGCCTCGATCGGCAGCTTGGGAGCGGTCGGGTCAAACGTCGCGGCAATCACCACGCCTGCCGACGCAAAGGGGATGTTCACCATCTATTCTCCGTACTTCCCCGAACTCATGGAAACCGGTTTGTATGGCGATCAGGAGATGGACGTCAAGAGCCTTTACCTGTGGGTGCATAATCCTTTGGGCAACCAGCCCGAACGACAAGCGTGGTTGAGAGCGTTCGAGAAGGTGGAGTTCATCGTTTTGGCCGATGTGTATATGACCGAGAGCGCCAAATACGCTGATATAGTGCTTCCCGTTCCCCATTACTTCGAAGTAGAGTCATTCCAAGGAGGCAACACCTACATACGTGTGAACGAAGCGGCGGTGGAGCCTCCTTATGAATGCAAAAGCGACTTCGACATCATCAATCTGTTGGGGCAAGGTATGGGTTTCAAAGACGAGTTCGGCATGAGTTTGAACGACTTCTGCACTGCCGCCTTCGAAAACGCTACAGCGAAAACTTACGGTCTCACGTGGGAGCGTGTCAAGCGGGAGAAGATGGTCAAGGCGTTTCCCGACGGATACTACGTTCATGGGCAGAACGGGTTCAAAACCACCACCGGCAAGGCCCAGTTCTATATCGAGAATGTGAAACCTCAACCCGATCTGGGCGGGGAGTGGGACCAAGCGAGAGAGGCGTTGCCGTATTGGGAGCCGCCTCGCGAGGCTTGGTATGAGAACGAACTGTTCAAGACATATCCTCTCGTGTTCACGACCGAGCGTGCGAAGTTCAAGGTGCATACTCAGTTCACGTACGTTCCCGAACTGCTTGAACTCGATCCGGAACCCTACGTGAAAATGAGCTCTCAGGATGCCTCTGATAGGGGAGTGTCGACGGGTGATGTGGTTCGCATTCACAATGATCGAGGGTATGTGGTGTGCAAGGCGGTCGTGAGCGCGGGAACACGGCCTGGCGTTGTTGTCATGGATCACGGATGGCAAGACGAGCAGTTCATCGAAGGGCACTACAACGACCTGTCCTCTGTTGCTTCCCACAAACGGTTCCCGAGCGGATGCTGGTTCGATGGTCTGGTCGAGATCGAGAAGATAGGTTAGGGGGCATCATGCGATACGGAATGGTTGTGGACACTTCTCGGTGCATTGGTTGTCATACGTGCGCCGTTGCATGCAGAAATTCCAACAACGTGCCGAACAGCATATGGTGGAACCGGGTGCTGACCGTAGGGGGTGACTGGATAGACACCGCTGCCGGCCAGTTCCCGAACAACGAGATTTCGTTTCTCACGCTTGCGTGCCAACATTGCGGAGATCCTGCCTGTACGAAGGTGTGTCCCGTCGGTGCTACATACAAAGACGAGGGGACGGGGATCGTTCATCAAGATTACGACAAGTGCATAGGATGCCGCATGTGCATGGCGGCATGCCCGTACACAGGCGTTCGGTCATTCAACTGGGAAGAGCCAGCTTACTCGGTTGATTTCCCCGTCGGCGACGCAGATGCCCGTCCGCATCAAAAGCATGTGGTCGAAAAGTGCACAATGTGCGATCAGAAGGTTACGCGGGGTGAAAAGCCTGCTTGTGTGGCAGTGTGTCCCGCTCGAGCGCGGTTCTGGGGGGATTTCGACGATCCCGACTCCGAGGTGTCGCAGCTCGTTCGCACTCGCGAGCATATGCGGATCCTTCCCGAGATGGGCACGGACCCCTCCGTCTACTACCTCGTCTAGGTTCTCAAGGAGGAAATTATGACTGAAAACACGAGGGCGGCATCGCCGTCTAAGGCTTCTGCTGCCAAATTCGGAGGTAGGGGACTCAATGTCGCCATTGCGGTGGCGGCTGCGGTCACCGTGGCGGGCATCGCTCTTTGGGGCATGCAGCTTGCCGGCGGCATGATGCAGACTGGCATGCGCAACCTGGATTCGTGGGGCTTGTACATCACCAGCTTCATGTTCTTCGTGGGTTTGTCTGCAGGCGGCCTCATCATCAGCTCGGTGCCCAAGGCCTTCGGCATGAAGGGCTTCGGTGGCATCTCCAAAGTGGCCGTGTGGACAAGCATCTGCTGCACGGTGCTTGCCATTGGCTTTGTGGTGGTGGACCTGGGCCAGCCGGTGCGTCTGTGGGAGCTGTTCGCGTACTCCAATTTGAGCAGCCCGCTCATGTGGGACATCATTGTGCTGTCCACCTACCTCATTCTGTCGATCGTGTATTTGTGGGCCACGCTGCGGGCTGAGGCGGGCAAGGTGTCGGCGACGGCGCTGCGCGTGATCAGCGTCATCGCGCTGGTGTGCGCGGTGCTCGTGCACTCGGTGACGGCGTGGATCTTTGGGTTGCAGCAGTCGCACGAGTTTTGGCACACCGCGCTTTTGGCCCCGTGGTTTGTGAGCTCGGCCCTCGTGTGCGGCGTGGCGCTGGTTTTGGTGGTGGTGATTGCGTTGCGTCGTGCGGGCTACATGCAGCTTGACCAGGAAAACGTGGTCAAAATGGCCAAGATGCTCGGCGCGTTTGTGTGCATTGACCTGTACTTTTTTGGCTGCGACCTTTTGACGAGCGCGTTTCCCGGCGGGGAGGGGGCCGAGGTTGCGGCCATGCTTGTCACCGGTCCGCTAGCACCCTTCTTCTGGACGGAGGTCGTCGGCTGCGCGCTTGCGGCGGTAGTGTGCTTCACGCCCCGGTTGCGTACGAGCGGGTTCATCGTGGCGGCGTCGCTTTTGGCCATTGCGGGCATCTTCTGCAAGCGCGTGCAGCTTCTGGTGGGCGGTTTCCAGCTGCCGAACCTTGATTATGCGGGCGCGCTGACGCAGCATGCGGTCACGGACGCGTCCGGCACGTTGGCGAACGCCTATCAAGGCATGGTGTACTGGCCAACGGCGCTGGAGTTCGGCGTGGCGCTGGGTATTGTGGGCTTGGGTGCGCTTCTGTTGTGCCTCGGGTTCAAGTACCTGCCGCTCAAGCCGGTCGAGGGTTCGCGCTAGGCGGTTTCGTAAAGGGCGTTCGGTGTAGTCGAGCGCCCTTTTTCTGTCAGCGGGCAGAGACGTGCGGCGTGCGTAGAAGTGCAGAAGTACAGGAGTGCAGAAGGTGCGGCCACGCGGAAGCGCGGAAAGGTGCGGTCATGCGCAAGGTCATCGTAGTGTTGCTGGCGTTTGTCCTGACGGGAGCTGCTGCGTTCGGCGCGGGGCTGCTCGCCGACCCTTCGACGGGGCTGCCGCAGCCTATCAAGGTCGATTCCCCCTGTCCGGCCTCCGGATGCGCGAGCGGGGAATGCCATGGGTTCGACAACGTGCCCGAACCCGATGGCGCGCACGAGATGACCTGCCCCGAGGCGTCGTGCGCCGATGTCGCATGCCACGCATGGGATTCGCTCACCACGCGCTACCACCAGGCAAGCGACGCCAGCCTCAACCTGTGGATCCTCGCCCCGGTGGCGCTGGTGGTCGGGCTTGTGCTGCTGGCGAGGAAGCTTTAGGAGGGCATCATGGACAGGAAGAAAAACCTCGCGATAGATATAGGCGCCCTGGTGGTGTATCTGGTGGTGGCCAATCCTGCTTTAACCGGCATCGGTGCGCACGAGTGGCTGGGGTTCGGGGTGCTGCTGGCGTTCTTCATCCATTGCGTGGTCCACGGCGACTGGATCTTCTCGGTGGCTTCCGGGCTCAAAAGCGCCTCGTGGGGCGCGCGCGGCAATTTCGCGCTCGACGCGCTTATTCTTGTTGCGTTCGCAACGGTTATGGTATCGGGCCTCTGCATATCGGGAGCGGTGCTTCCGTTCGCAGGGCTTTACGCCCCAGGCTACTTCTTCTGGGACCCCCTCCATGCTATTTCAGCGAAAGTGCTTTTGGCGCTACTGCTCGTGCACGTGGTCGTTCACTGGAGGTGGATTGCGAGTTTTTCGGGCAAAAGGAAAGGCGATGTTTGCGCCAACAGCTCCGGAGCGGAAACCGACCGGGCTTAGAGGACGGGCGGCAATCAGAGTCAAAAGCAACCTATTTCAGCGAATTGCCATCCTGCGCATCAGCGTCAGTTGAATCCGAATCGAGTCGATGGGTCGCGTCTCTGGTCTTCAATCGAGAAAACAACAACGGGGGAGTCGAGATCCTGTCCGATTGAGTAGTAGATGCCGTAGTGGCCCGCATAGACAACTCGGCATTCCACGGGAGGTCTGGCCGCCTCGTAGGCAGGATCGTAAATCGAGCCTGCCGAGCAGATGATTCCGAGAACCCCGAGCATCCTTTTCACATCGGCGTAATCCTTATCCGATGGAATGTTGGCGAGCTGTAATCGTGCCTCGTCGGTAACGACTACCTCCCTTGCGTTCACTACCGCGCCTCCCTAGCTCTATCTGCCTCGTCCAGAGCCTGGTCGAGAGGAACGAAGCGGCCCGCGAGGTAGTCCTCGTACCCGCGCATGATGGATTTCTGTACACGGATCTCGCGGTCGCGAACCCTCTCATGGATAGCCATCTCCCGATCAAATGCCTCGGCATCCATGACGACCACCGAAGCCGATCCGTTGCGCGTCAGGTAGATGGGCTCGCTGCTGCGTTCGCATTTGCTGACGACCTCTTTGAAGTTCCTTTGCAATTCGCTGATGGGCATGACAACCGGCATGCGACACCTCGTTTCGTAGGGGGAGACTATTGTAGCGCGACTCAGTGATTCTCTACACGTATGTTATGCAAATTTACATAAGAATCATTATAGTGCGAGCTGAATGGCGGGTTTGGGGCGTCTCATGGAGTGCGCGTGGTAGTTTCTTGTGCGCACGGAACTTGACGGGTGGCCTGCATGGAACGATAATTCACTGCAAATATGCCGTTAATTTTATGAAAGGAGTTGCCGATGCCCGCCATTAAATCGCTCTCCGAGTTCAATCGGAGCCAGAATGCGCTCATTGAGGAGTTGGCGGATACGCGTGAGCCGCTGTACCTGACGCGCAACGGGGCGGCGTGCGTGGTGGTCATGGACGCGTCGGCGTTCGATGAGGCTATGTCGTTTCGCAACGAGCTGCTTGAACAGGAGCTTCGCACGTACCGCGGCTTGATGAAAGGGTATGAGGAGGTTCTTGACGGCAACGTGGTGGACGCGGCAGAAGCGGATCGTGAGATTCGCCGCGCCAAAGGTTGGTTGTGAGTGGACGGGTATGAGGTTGTCTACACGCGCTCTGTGGCAGATTTCATGATGACGGAGATCGAGAGCGAGCGCGTGTACGACAAGATTGACGAGTACCGCCATGTGCTCGCGTCGTTTCCTGGCATCGGCCGCAGGTACGACCCCTATTACGATGCCGCCCGCCCGCCGTTTCCGTGCCGGTTCATCGCGGTGCCTGATACGCCGTTCACCCTCTATTATGCGAAAGACGACGATCGTCGTCGCGTGACCGTGTTCCATATTGAACACCAAAGGGCGAACCCTTGCACCCGGTTCGTCGGGGGCTTTGCGCCAAACTAGCCGCCACCCCATGCGTTCCTGCGCGCTCTACGCGCGGCGAACGGGGTGGCGCACCACGGTGCGGAGGTTTTCTGGCTTTGTGCGGCGGGGATCGCCCAGGTAGATCTCGTGGTGCAGGCGCACAGCGGGCACCGCGTCCTGCGCGTCAAGGGCGGTAAGCAGCGCCTCGTCGCTTGCGGGATCGGCGATGTCGCTTTCGCATCCCGACGCGGTGACGAACGCCTCCAAGGCGGCGACGGTGGCGGGTTCGTCGTCGTACGGTCCTTTGTGCATGACCTGGGCGCACGACCCTTCGGCGAACCGCACGAGGCGCACGCGGCCCACATCGGCCCCCGGCTTCTTCGCGGCCGCTTGCCCGGCGGCCCATGCGAGCACGTCCGGCGTGACGAAGTCCGGCTGGCGGATGAGCGACACCCAGCGAAGCGCGCCTTTGTCCGCGATGCGCGAGCCGTCGAATCCGCCGCCCCACCACAGCCCCTCAAGCGGCGGCACCACGTAGTCGAAGTAGCCCTCCGGCTGCCAGCTGCCCATCTTCGCCATCTTGATGGTGTACGAGAGGGCGTAGAGCGCTTCGAGCGCCTGGGCGTACGCGCCGCCCTCCTCGTTCGGGTCGCCCGCGCCCGCCACAGCAAGAAACGTCATCGGCTCCACGTCGATGAGCGCCGGCTTCGCCTTCGGCGCGTAGAAGTCGCGATACTCTTTCTTGAAGTCGAACGCGGCAGCCATGAGGGTCCTCCTTGACGTCGGCGCACGGTATGCGCGGTGTGGGACGGACGGGGCATGGGTACGTCCCCGCCCGTCGGCCATTATAGTGCATCTTGCTTAGCGCGGGCGCATCTCTATCGGGGGCATTTTCAGGGTGATTTTGGAGATGCGCCGAGTCGGACGCTCGAGGCTTCACGTGTGTCCTCGTGCGCATCCCGTGGCCCTCCTATGTGGATTGCCCTGCGCGCACTTGCCGCTTTGCGGCCGATGGGGAATACTGCCCTTCGGGCGAAAACGCCCCCAAGCAACGATATCGGATGGCGCGCATGCGCCGGGAAGGCGCGTCGTGAAGGGACTTGCGCCCCTCTGGGCACGGTTCAAGCAGAGGCCGGACTGGTTCAAGGCCGTCGCGGCCGTCGTCGTCGCATCTGCGGCGGTGTTCGCGGGCGTGGGCGCGGCCAACGCCCTTGCGCCCAAGGTCGAGGAGCCGACGCCTTCCGCCGAGCGCTCTTCCGCAGCGGCCGGTTCCTTTGAGGTCGACGAAGCGGCCGGAGCCGAAATCGCAGAGGACGCCGAAGTCGCCGAGAACCCTGGCGCCGCCCAAGCTGCCGATTCGGGTGCGGACGCCGAACGGCCCGACCCGCGCGTTGTGGCCGATACCGCCCTTGCCGCCCTCGATGCCGCATCCTTTGCAGAGGGCGTCGTTTTGTTCGATTCCGTGACGGGCATCAGCCGCACGCTGGAGCCCGACGAGGCCCCCGCCGTCTTCCAGGCGCTGGAGGCGTATGCGGCGGCGGGGTACGACGTGGGTTTCGTCGTGTACGACCTGGCCACGCAGCGCGGCGTGAGCTACAACGCCGACCAGGGGTTCTTCTCGGCCAGCACCGTCAAGGCGCCGTTTGCAGCCTACGTGGTGCAAAGCGAGGTGGACGGCGGGGGCGCATCGCTTGACGACGAGATGTTCGAGGACCTGGTCATGGAGGGGACGGGCGTCATGGCCTTCGACGACACGAGCGTGTACGCGCTGCGCGACGTTCTGTCCAACGCCATCGTCCATTCCGACAACACCGGCTACGCCCTTCTGCGCGAGCGCTTCGACGACGGCGGGTTCGAGGCGTGGTGCGCGTCGGCGGGCGTGGACGCCGGTGCCTGGGAGGGCGAGTGGTATCCGCATTACAGCGCGCTTGACCTGGCGAAGCTGTGGATCAACGTCGGCTTCTACCTAGCCGAAGGGCAGGGGCTTTCGTCGTGGTACGCGGACCTGCTGTCCCAGACCGACTCGTCGTTTCTGCGCGCGGCCCTCGGGGACCGGGGCGCCGTGCTTTCCAAGCCGGGCTTCGAGATAGACTCGTACTGGGGCGACATCGGGGCGCTCAACGACGCGGGCGTGATCCTGTCCGACGGCGGCGTGTACGTGGCGGCCATCATGTCCGACGCGGACTACGACAGCGACTACCTCACCGAGGACGGGTATCTGATCGCCGATCTTGCCTCCGCGCTCGGCGGCGTGCACGACGACCTCCTTTCGCCCGACGTCCGCGAAGAGGGGGAGGGCGCATGACGACGCGAAAAGACCTTCCCGCGCGCTTTGCGATCCGCGTCCTCGCCTTGGTGCTCTCGGTTTCCCTCGCCGGCGCGCTTCCCGGCGCGGCCCATGCCGACGAAGGGGCCGACGCCGCCCAGCGCGCGGTCGACGACGCCGCGTCCGCGCTGGACAGGGCCGAGTCCCGCATGTCCCAGCTGGTTTCGGAGTGCCAGGAGATAGGTCAAGAGGTGGAGCGGCTCCAGGCGCAGATAGACGAAGCGGCGGACCAAGTGCTCGAAGCGCAGCAGGAGGTCATCGAAGGCCGCGAGGCCCTGGGCCGTGCGGCGGCGGCCGAGTACCGCGATGGCGGCACCGCGCAGTCGCTTTTGGAGCTGGTGCTTGGGGCAAGCGATTTCTCCGAGCTGCTGCGCAACCTCTCCTACCTGCAGAGCATCGCCGATTATCAGACCGAGAGGATCGCCGTCCAGCAGGAGCGCAGTGAGCGCTTCCAGAGCCTGGCAGACGATTTGAACGCCCGCAAAGACGCGCAGGATGCGAAATTGGCCGACCTGGAGGTGCGGAAGGCCGAGGCGGAGCGGGTGGCCGCAGACGCGTCGTCGCGGCTTTCCCAGGCCCAGGGGGACCAGGCTGCCCGCGTGGCCGCGCTGCAAGCTCAGGCCGAGGCGATGGCCGCCTCCGGCGCGGCGGGCGAGCCGGTTGAGGTTGAGGGAGCGAACACGGTTGAGAGGGTCGAGGTGGTTCCCGAGGGAACGCCGGTCGCGCCCGATCCGGCCCCCGTCGTTCCCGATGCGGGTTCGGGCGCGGGCGGCGGTGCGGGCGCGGGCGGCGGCTCGGGATCGGACGGCGGCGGCTTGTCGGGCGGCGTGGCGGGCGGCGGTTCGACAGGCGGCGCCGAAGCCGGCTGGCAGACGGGCGTGGCCTCGGCCTACGGCGGCTCCACCGATCCCTACACGCCCAACCCCGGCGTCACGGCCACCGGCGCGGTGTGCGACGACAATTCGATGGGCGTGGCCGTGCCCATGTCCTGGCCGGGCTACTGGCGCTATTACGGACGGACTGTCGAGATCTCCTACAACGGCATGACGGTGTTCGCCACGGTGAACGACTGCGGCTACATGGGCGGCGGCAGCCGCTCTCTCGACCTGCAGCCCGGCGTGTGGAAGGCCTTCGGCTTCTCCTCCTGTACCGACTGGGGTCTGCGCACCGTGAGCTACCGCTTCCTGTGACGTCGCATCGTCGCATCGGCGCGTCCGCGCTGCTCGCCGTTGGCGCGGCCTTGCCGGCTGGGCCTTTTCTGTTAGGCCGGCGTTGACGCGGACCTCGCCGGAGGCGGCTCGGCGGGGCCGCCCGCAAGTTGGTCGCAAACCGCGCCCTATGGCACGCGCGGGGCCGCCTTCCCGTCCTCCGCTCCCTCCGTGCCCGGAAAAATCCCAGGTCGATAGAATCGCGCGGTCCGTCAAAGAGCCGACCCGGCCTACGTCAGCCCCGGTTTAACAGAGAGGCTGGGCCGAAGTGGCACGGATCGCGTCTTGTGCATGGATTTTCGGGCCGAAAAAGCCCGAAAGCGGTCTGGATGGTTCTCGGTGAAAATGCCGACCTGGGAAAACGATTTCGAGTCCGCACGGTCGGCCGTTGGAACCTATACACAAGACGCGATCCGTGCCACTTCGGAGCGGGTTCGCTGTCCGAACCGGTCCCCCCTCGGTTCTGCACCCCTGCCCCGACGCTGTCCTTTTCCGCAGCGCTTTTCCGCGTTGCGCGGCCATCGCGGCCATCGCTGCTCGCATGCTTGCCCGTGAATCCTCTGCGAAAATCGCGCGCGCGAAGTCGGAATGCGCTATACTGCTTCCCCACATGCGACGACGAAGACGGCGTCGCGCACGGTTGCCGCCTCCAGAGACGGGCTTCGCCGGCTGAAAGGGCCCGGACGGCACGCGCGACGATTCCCTTCCGAGCAGCGGGGCTGAACGCGGGGCGCGCGAGCGCGGACGTCCAGTAGGCCGCGCCGGGTGCTCCCGTCACAGGGCGAAAACGAGCGGGCGGCCGCAGGGCTGCGCGATCGGCGGCCGTGCAAGCGGCTTCGGTCGCGCGGGCGCAGCCGTCAACCGAGGTGGTACCGCGAGAGCCTTCTCTCGTCCTTGGATTCGGGGCCATGCCCCGCCAAGCAGGGACGAGAGAAGGCTCTTTTTGTTTGCGGCGAGGCGCAGGCCCGCTGCGCGGAAAGACGGAAAGGGAAGAGGGACACATGGCGATCGCAGAGGAAGTGGAGGCGCTGCGCGAGCAGACGCTGGCATCCATCGGCCAGGCGGCCGACACCGCCGCGCTCGATCAGGTGCGCGTGGCCGTGCTCGGCAAGTCCGGCACGCTCACGGGCTACCTGCGCAGCATGGGGCAGGTGCCCAAGGAGGAGCGCGCCCAGGTGGGCAAGGCCGTGAACGAGGTGCGCGTTGCGGTGGAGGAGGCGCTGGCGGCTCGCAAGGAGGCGCTGGCGGCCGAGGAGCTGGCCGCGGCCATCGACGCGGCGGCCGTGGACGTGACGCTGCCGGGCCGCGCGCAGCAGATGGGCACGCGCCACCTCATCAACGGCATCATCGACGAGGTGAGCGAGATCTTCTTGGGCTTGGGCTACTCGGTGGCCGAAGGTCCTGAGGTGGAGACGTGCTACTACAACTTCGAGGCCCTAAACGCCCCCGCCGACCATCCGAGCCGCAGCTTGGCCGACACGTTCTACGTGGTGGACCGCTCGGGCGACGAGTGCAACGTGCGCGGCGAGTCCGACGTGCTGCTGCGCACCCAAACCTCCGGCGTGCAGGTGCATGCGATGGAGGACCGCGAGCTGCCCATCTACGTGATCGCCCCGGGCAAGGTGTACCGCCGCGACGTGGCCGACCCGTCCCATCTGCCGCAGTTCCATCAGATCGAGGGCCTGGTGGTGGGCAAAGGCATCACCTTCGGCGACCTCAAGGGCACGATGGACTACCTGTGCAAGCAGGTGTTCGGCCCAGAGCGCAAGACGCGCTTCCGCGCGCACTTCTTCCCGTTCACGGAGCCGTCGGCCGAGGTGGACGTGAGCTGCGGCATCTGCCACGGCGAGGGCTGCCGCATGTGCAAGAACACGGGCTGGCTGGAGATCCTCGGCTGCGGCATGGTGGATCCCAACGTGCTGGCCATGTCCGGCATCGACCCGGAGGAGTACTCCGGGTTCGCGTTCGGCATGGGGGTGGAGCGCATCGCCTGCCTGAAGTACAACGTGCCCGACCTGCGCATGCTTTTGGAAGGCGACATGCGCTTCTTGCGGCAGTTCTGAGCCGTGGGGTGGGATGTTCGACAATGCCCAGACGCTCGTCAAGGCTCCGTCGGCCTGACGGCCGACGGAACGCGTCGACGCTGCGGCCGCTTGGCGCACCCCGCCTCGCGGCGAAGCCGAAATGCCCTGCCTAGGCTTCGCCGAGCAGGGCGCGCCCGCTCGGGCGCATGGCGAGGGATCGAACAGCCCACAGGGCTGTTCGATGCGTACCAAAGTACGTTTCCCCTTCGCCTTCCCCACGATTTGGGGCACCCCAAGCGGCCTCACTGACTTTGTTGGACCAGTAGGGTCTTTAGAAGAAGGAAGAACGAACATGAAAGTATCTCTCAAATGGCTTTCGGAGTACGTGGACGTGCCGTCGGACACGAAGGCGTTTTGCGACCGGCTGGATTTGACGGGCACAGGCGTGGAAGGCGTGGAGCGGACGGGCGCTTCGCTTGACGGCGTGGTGGTCGGGCACGTGAAGACGTGCGAGCCGCATCCCGACAGCGACCATATGCACGTGGTGACGGTGGACGTGGGCGCGGGCGAGCCGGTGCAGATCGTGTGCGGCGCGCCGAACATCGCGGCCGGCTTGCGCGTGCCGGTGGCCACGGTGGGCGCGGTGCTGCCCGGCGACTTCAAGATCAAGAAATCCAAGCTGCGAGGCGTGGTGAGCTGCGGCATGTGCTGCTCGCGCCGGGAGCTGGGCATGGGGGCCGACCACGAGGGCATCTGGATCCTGCCTAAGGACGCTCCCGTGGGCGCGCCCATCGCCGACTACCTGAAGCTGTCGGATACGGTGCTCGACCTGGAGATCACGCCGAACCGTCCCGATTGCCTCTCCGTCGTGGGCTTCGCACGCGAGGTGGGCGCGATGTATCGGCGCGATTGGCGCGATCCGCTGCCCGAGATGGCGGCCAAGCTGCAGCTTGATGCGGACGCGACGCCGGTCGATGCGGCCGTGAGCGTGACCATCGAGGACCCGCAGCGCTGCCCGCGCTACACCGCGCGCGTCATTCGCGGCTGCAAGGTGGGGCCGAGCCCCGACTGGATGGTCGAGCGGCTGGCCGCCATCGGGCAGCGCTCCATCAACAACATCGTGGACGTGACCAACTACGTCCTGTTCCTGCTCGGACAGCCGCTGCACGCCTTCGACCTGGACACGCTCAAAAACAGCGAGGGGCGTGCGGATGTGGTGATCCGTGCGGCGAAAGACGGCGAGAAGCTGACCACGCTCGACGGGGCGGAGCGCACGCTCACCTCCGACATGACCGTCATCTCCACGCCCGAGCGCGGCGCGGTGGCGCTTGCGGGCGTCATGGGCGGGCTGGACACCGAGGTCACGGACAAGACGGTGGACATCCTTCTGGAGGCCGCCGCGTTCGAAGCGGGCCGCACGAGCCGTACGAGCCGCAACCTCGGCCTCATCTCGGAAAGCTCCATGCGCTACGAGCGCGGCGTGGACGACCATGGCATGGACGTGCGCTCGGCCGCCGCAGCGGCGCTCATCGCGGAGGTGTCCGGCGGCACGGTGAGCTGCGCCGCGGACAACGACGCGGGCATCGTGGACGAGTGGCCGCGGCGATCCCAGGCTGCCGAGCTGGTTTTCCGCACCCCGCGTTTCTGCGCCATGATGGGCGCGGACATTCCGCGCGACTTCGTGGAGGACGCGCTGCGCCGCCTGGGCTGCGCGGTGGCCGAGGGCGCCGCCGCCGGCGCGCTCGCGGTGACGGCGCCCACCTTCCGTCCGGATCTCGAGCGCGAGATCGACCTGTACGAGGAGGTGCTGCGCCTGTGGGGCATGGACCGCATCCCGGCCACGCTGCCCGGCGGGCGCGAGCGCGTGGGCACCCGCACGCTCGCTGAGCGCGTGATGGACACGGTGAACGACGCCCTGCGCGCAAGCGGCCTCAACGAAACGATGACCTACTCCTTCGCCGAGCCGGGCGATCTTGACCGCCTGCGCATGCCGCACGAGGGCCTGGGCGATCCGGTTGAGCTCATCAACCCGCTCAACGCCGACCAGTCCGTCATGCGCCAGAGCATCATCCCCGGCCTTTTGCGCAGCGTCGCCTACAACCAAAGCCGCGGCGTGAGAAACGTGCAGCTCTACGAGACGGGCATCGTGTTCTACGCCCACGAGGGGAAGAAGCAGCCCAAGGAGCGCCGCAAGGTGGCCGGCGCGCTGGCCGGCGCCATGCGCGATACCGGGTGGAACGACGCTCCCGCCGCGTTCGACTTCTTCGACGGCAAGGGCGTGGTGGAGAACCTTGCGCGCGAGCTGGCGCTGCCCAAGCTGCGCTTCAAGGCGCTTTCCGCCGACGAGGCCCCTCACCTGCAACCGGGCCGCGCGGCCGCGGTGCTTTCCGGCGGCGTCGAGCTTGGCTGGGTGGGCGAGGTGCATCCGCTGGCCGTTGACGCTTATCATGCGCAGGCGCCGGTGGTGGCCTTCGAGCTGGACGCGGAGGCGCTTGCGAAGGCCGCGCGCCCGGCGCGCGACTACCGCGACGTGCCCACGTTCCCGGCGGTGTCCATGGACGTGGCTTTCGTGGTGGATGAGACTGTGACCTGCGAAAAGCTTGTGCAGTGCATGACGTCTGCCGGCGGAAAGCTGCTGGAGGAGGCGCGTTTGTTCGACGTCTACCGCGACGAGGAGCGCGTGGGCGCGGGCAAGAAGTCGATGGCCTTCGCGCTCACCTACCGCGCGCCCGACCGCACCCTTGCGGGCGAGGAGGCGGACAAGGCTCACGAGCGCCTGGTGAAGAAAGTGTGCGCCGCCACCGGCGCCGAGGTGCGCGGGTAGGCCGCGCGGGAAAGGCATGCGTCCATGAGCCAAAGCGTCGCGATCATGACGGATACGAACAGCGGTGTTACGGCCGAGGAGGCCGAGCAGCTGGGGCTGTTCGTGGTGTCGATGCCTTTCGTGGTGGACGGCGAGGAGTGCTTCGAGGGCGTGAACCTGGATGCTACGCGCTTCTACGAGCGGCAGCGCGCCGGGGCCGACATCGCCACGTCTCAGCCGTCCATCGTCGATCTGGGCCGGCGTTGGCACGAATTGCTGGAGCGCTATGACGAGGTGGTCTATATCCCCATGTCAAGCGGGCTTTCCGGTTCGTGCGAGACGGCACGGTCCCTTGCCGACCACGAGCACTTCGGCGGGCGCGTGCATGTGGCGGACAACCAGCGCATCTCGGTCACGCAGCGCGAGTCGGCGCTCGACGCTTTGCGTTGGGCGCGCCGGGGCATGGGAGCGGCGGAGATACGGGCGCGCCTTGAGAGCACGAAGCTGGAGGCCAGCATCTACATCATGGTGGACACGCTGGAGCATCTTCGCAAGGGAGGCCGCATCACGCCGGCTGCGGCCTCCATCGGCTCGCTGCTCAAAATCAAGCCGGTGCTGCAGATTCAGGGCGACAAGCTGGACGCGTTCTCTGTGGCGAAGTCGTTCAAAGCGGCCAAACGCGCCATGCTCAAGGCGCTCGCGCGCGATGTGGAGGAGCGCTTCGGCGGCGTGGAAAACGTGCACCTCTACGTGGCCCACACCGACCGCGCAGCCGACGCGCAGGCCGCAGCCGAGGAGATGCGCGAAGCGTTCGGCGTGCGCGAGGTGTTCGTGGACCGGCTGCCGCTCAGCATCGCCTGCCACACCGGCCCCGGCGCTTTGGGCGTCGGCTGCGCCAAGCGGCAGGACTGACGTTTCCGGCGGCGCGACGTGGCGGCGCGGCCGGGTTTCCGGCTGCGTTTTCTTGGGTTGGGTTTGCGTTCGGTCAGGCATCGCGCTTGGGGATCTGGGTTTTTCCTGCAAGCGCGAACGTTCCGGACCGGTGCCGACGATGACTCCTTGTGGTCCTCGCATGCGTCGCATATGCGCGAAATTTTCCTCAGATGGTCAAAAACCGGAGAAGTCGGGGGAATTTGCGAGAAGCGATGCCTTATGCGGCAACAAAAGCCCAGGTCGGAAATTTTCAGACGCCAAAAACCTGCGAAAAATCCCCCGACTAAAGGAGATTTTGACCATCTGAGGAAAATTTCGCGCATCTTCGCCGGCCGGGAGCACGACTTTGGAAGACGCCTTCGCCAGTTGGGGGACGCATAACGCTTGAACGGCGCGTTGCCGCAGACCGCGCCGATTGCATCGTTGAAAGCCGCGCCCGCCCGCTTCGCATCAGCCAGCTTTCTCGCTGCCCCGTTCCGCTCTGCGATTTTTCCGGGTTCGGCCTGTCTTCCGCTTTGCGAGCGCTCCGCAACGGCGCGCGAGGCGCTACAATACCTCGCGAGCGAAAGGAAGAACCCCATGTACGACGGACAGACCAACCCCGGCCGCAACGACGCATGCTGGTGCGGCAGCGGCAAGAAGTACAAGAAGTGCCACCTTGACTTCGACGAGCGCCTGCAGAGCCTTCACGACCAGGGCTTCGAGGTGCCCGAGCGCGCGTTGCTCAAAATGCCGGACGACATCGAGGGCATCAAGCGCAGCGCCGCCATCAACATCGGCGTGCTCGATTACGTGGCCGAGCGCATCGGGCCGGGCGTGACCACCGAGCAGGTGGACCGCTGGGTGCACGACTACACCGTGGAGCACGGCGGCATTCCGGCCGACCTCGGCTACGAGGGCTATCCCAAAAGCGTGTGCACGTCCGTGAACGAGGTCGTGTGCCACGGCATCCCCTCCGAGGCCGACGTGCTGCGCGAGGGCGACATCGTCAACGTTGACTGCTCCACCATCTTGGAGGGCTACTACTCGGATTCCTCGCGCATGTTCTGCATCGGCGAGGTGTCGCCGGAGCGCCGGCGCCTCGTGGAGGAGACGAAGCGCGCCATGGAGGCCGGCATCGCCGCCGTGAAGCCGTGGGGCTTCCTCGGCGATGTGGGTGCGGCGGTGAACGCCCATGCGCGCGCGTGCGGGTTCACCGTGGTGCGCGAGTTCGGCGGCCACGGCATCGGCTTCGACTTCCACGAGGACCCGTTCGTGAGCCATGTGGCCCAGGCCGGCACGGGCATGGTGCTCGTGCCCGGGCTTGTGTTCACCATCGAACCCATGGTGAACGCCGGCGCCCAGGAGATTGACATGAGCGACCCCAACGGCTGGACCGTGCGCACCGCCGACGGCAGCGACACCGCCCAATGGGAGGTCCAGCTCGTCGTCACCGAAGATGGCTGCGAGCTGCTGTCCTGGTAACGCAAGGAAACGCCCGGCGCCATCGTGCGCGTCGGGCGTTTCCAGGGAGGGGACCGTCGCTATTTCTGCGCCACCATGCGGCCGATCACGTAGCCTTCGGTGTAGCAGCGGCCAAGCGACAGGCCGAACACGGTGAGCGGGTAGTCGATGCCGCCGTAGAACCCGCCCGAGCAGTTGCCGATGGCGTACAGGCCCTCGATGACCTCGCCTTCGGGCGTGAGGCACTCGTGGTTCTCGTTCACCTCCACGCCCGAGCAGATGGCGCTCATGCGCACATGGCGGTGGATGCCGTAGTAAGGCGGGGTGTCAACCGGCACCATGTACTGCGCGGGCTTGCCGAAGTCCTCGTCCGCACCGGCGGCGCACAGCTCGTTGTAGCGCTCCACCGTTTTCACGAACGCGTCCACATCGGCTATCTCCAGCTTCTCGGCCAGCTCCTCAAGCGTGTCGGCCTTGTACGTGTTGATCTGGCCTTCGAACACGCCTGCGCGCTCCACGTCCTCTTCTGGCATGTACACCTTGAGCGCCTCGGGATCCACGAGCTTGCCGGCCCAGTCGGCGGCGTCCTCCATGTAGGTGCTGTCGAAGATCTGGCAGTAGTGGCCGGCGTCCTCGGCCGAGCGCAGGTAGCAGTTCATGAGCGACATCTCCACCGTCTCGTTCACGAAGCGCTCCCCGGTGGAGTTCTTCACGGACAAAAACGGCATGTCGCACATCGAGGACGGGCCCGCGTCGAAGTCGTGGAGCATCTTGGTGTGCGCCAGGTCCTCGATCTTGCCGCCGGCCCACACCACCATCTTGTGACCGTCGCCGGTCTTGTTGGTCTGTTTGGGCTCGAGGTTGGTCATGTCGGGCTGGTAGTAGTAGAGCATGTCGGTGTCGTTTTGGTAGTCGCCCGTGGCCATGAT
>NZ_CBDTNW010000075.1:0-5921 GCF_965361815.1 Rubneribacter sp. | reverse complement strand
GGGGAGGGCCTTGCCCGGCGCCCGACCAGGGAAGGCCCGGCCCGAGATCCGGCAAACACCGGTTCGTGTCAACGGTGGTTTAACAGCGGAGGATGGCCGGTCCGGCGGCGAAGGCCGAATCGGCGCTCGGACGGCGCGGGCGAAGGGGCCGCTTGCCGCCTTCGCCCGCCTGCGCGTGCGCAGCCTATGCCAGATCGAACAGCCGCTGCGCGTTCCCGCCGAGGATCATGTCGGCGGCGTCCGGGTATTTCTCGTGCAAAAACGCCTTGACCACAGGAGCGTTCTTGACCAGCGTTGCGCGTTTGGTGTGCGGATAGTCCAGGCCGAACAGCACCTTGTCGGGCTTGACGAGCGTCATCAGGTTGTCGAAGTTGCGCGGTAGCACGTCGCCCGAGATGTCCACGTAGATCTTGGACATGCCGCCGTAGATGTCGGCCTCCTCCTTCATGAAGCCCGTCTCCACGAGGTGCTTCGAAATGCGGGCCAGCCGGTCGACCACGGTGGGCATGAAGGCGCCGACGTGCGGGAGGATGAACCTCACGTTCGGATGGCGGTCAAGCACGCCGGCGCACAAAAGGTCGACCACCGTGCGCGTCTCGTCCACCAGGTATTCGAACACGGGCATCGGACCTGAGGTGAACACGCCCTCGGTCAGGCGCGGCGGGCGGGACGGGTGGATGAACACAACCGCCTTGCGCTCGTTCAGCTCGGCCCACAAAGGCTCCAAGCTCTCGTTGCCCAGGTAAACACCCTGCGCGTTGCTGGGGACCTTCACGCCGACGGCGCCCAGGTCGTCAAGCGCGTGGCGCGCCTCGGCGATGGAGCCTTCCATGTCGGGCAGGGGCAGGGCGCCCATGAAGCGGAAGCGATCGGGGAATTTGGCGATCTCCTGCGCGATCGTCTCGTTGATCTTGCGGCACAGCTCGCGCGACTCGGCATCGTCTCCCCAGTGAGGATGCGGCGTGGACAGGGACAGCACGCTCACATCGACGCCCACCTCGTCCATGAACTCGACGTTTTCCTCTATCGTCCAGCGCGTCGGCATGGGGAAGCCGTCCTCTTTGTCGGCTCCGTGCTTCACCACCGCGTCGTAGTACGCCGGCAGGACGAAATGGGTGTGGCAGTTGATGGTTTTCATGATGATTCTCCTTTTCATTCGATGGGTTTTGCGGGGGTTTGCTTGTCAGGCTTGGCCCGACGGGTTTGATGAGCGTGCGGATGGGGCCTCGCCGGCGGCGCTGGCTGGAAGGTGCCGGTCGCCGTTCGCATCGCCCCACGTGGCGACGATCTTCTTATTCACCAGGGGCATGATGAGGTTGGTGACGATGGTGGCCGTGGTCACCATGGCGACGCCGACGGGTATAAAGGCCTCAAGCGTCGGGTTGCCGGCCATGATCAGCGGTGGTATGGCAGCGCAGGATCCGGACACCGAGCACCATGCGACGCCTTGGTAGCCAGGTCGCTTGAGCACGAGCTTGTCCACCAGGAAGAACAGCCCCAGCACCACCACCAGGTACAGCACCGACATGATGATGCCGGGAACCGCGCCGTTCACCACGGCGTCCACCAGGTTCATGCTCGCTCCGAAGTTCGCGCCCAGCACAGGGATCATCAAGCTCACGCCGGGCTTGAAGAACTTGGCGAAAGCCGGGTCCAGATTGCCCAGGAGAAAACCGACGAGGAACGGGACGAACAGGGCCAACATGGCCATGCCGTCGAAGTCGCCCGCGCCGGCGCCCACCAACCCGTACACCAGCACGGGCACGGCAACGGTGGTGGACAAGTGCACCAGCGGGAACGTCGCGCGATCGAGGTCGGTTCCGTAGCGTTCCATCTGCTCCAGGTACGTGCCGGGGTTGGTGCTGGTCATGATGGCGAAGAACACTGCAGCCGGCACCCCGAACGCTATCACCGGGGGCAGGAGGTATTGCGCGATGGCCGCTACGACCACCATGATCCCGATCTTCATGGCGAAGTACACGCCGCTTTTCTTGAAGAGCTCGTAGAGCATCTTCGGGTTGATGGACGCGCCGCTGCAGAACAGGATGAAGCCGATGATGGCCATGCTCCCGTTCTTGAAAAGCGGCGTGGTGGTTCCGCCGATGCTGAGCGCATCGGGCCAGACGGTGTTGATGATGGCGGTCAAGAGCATGGGGACAATCAACGTGCCGCCGGGAATCCACTTCATGAATTTCATGATTCCGAGATAGGTCTTTTGCTCCGACATGGTAACCTTTCTCTTGCGATGTGATCTTTGGGCCCGAAAGAAAGATACCCGCGCAACGGTGCCGGTGTGATTTACAAGAATTCGAGAATTGTCACAAACGAAACAGGGGAGCCGGCATCTGTAATGTTTCTCGGGTTGAAGGGGGGCATTCCATGGGCGCTTCTAAGGAGGACATGCGATCGACGCGCACGAGAAGGGCTTGCAAGCGGGCCCTTCTCGATCTCATGCGGGAAACGGACTTCCAGGGCATCACGGTGACCGACATCGCAAGTCGCGCCGAGATATCGCGAGTCACCTTCTACCGCCACTATCCGACAACCGCCGACGTGCTTGCCGATATAGCGAAGGATGTCATGGACGAGTACGCCGAGAGGCGGCGAGGGATCGTCTATCCCGATGCGTCGCTAAGAACGGGGGTCGAGCAGCGCTGCTTGCTGTTCTACTCGCATTTCGCCGATCACGCCGAGTATTATTCCGCCATGCTCGGGCGGCATGGCATCCCCTCCTTCGAGCGGGAGCTGCAGGATATGCGCGTCTCCCTGTTCTGCGGCCGCTACTCCTTCCGCCCTGCGCGGGGACAGTCGGAGGCCGCTGCGCGCCTGCGGTTCAGGCTGTTGGCGAACTATGTCGTGTACGCCCAGCTGGGTTTGGCGAAGTTCTGGCTCATGGAGGGCTGTGAAACCGACGTCCACACCGTCGCAAAGGTGGCCGCCGATTTCACCTACACGCTCTTGTCTGACCAGAGTACGCTCGTCATCAGCGAGAACGAGCGGTAAGCCGCATCCTGCTCCGCATTCGCTTCGGTTGGGGTGGCGCTGCGGTCATGGGCGAAAGCAGGAGCGTTCCACCCTGCAAAGCCTCTTGCGTCGAAGTGGCTGAAGTGTGGAATTCTGCGTTTCTTGCATAATTATCGGAGAAACTGCTTGTCATTCATGCCATATCTTATTCGTAATCGGAATAAGATATGCTTCAATCTTCTTCGAATTTTGAATAAGATTGGGTATGAACATGGCATATGAATCTTTGGTTGCTGAGTATTTGGACTTTGAGCTTCCGGCGTACGTTCCGCGCGAGGAGTTGTTGGTCAGTCTTCCCGAGCCGAGTTGCAACAACGTTATCACCTCAGTCGTGGGGGTGCGCCGTTGCGGGAAGACGTTTTTCCTCTACCAACTCATGGATGAGCTGGTGCGATCAGGTGTGCCGCGCAACCGGGTGTTTCATTTCGCGTTCAATGACGAGCCGATTACGCCATTGCCTGCGTGGAAGTGGTTTTTAGAGCGCTAAGAGCGGGTTGTTGCACGCAGGCACGAAGAAAAGGCAAGCGGACGAACCGGAGAGGGCTGAGATGGACGGCGTTTCTCAAGCGCTCGATTGTGGGCGGTGCGCGGGGCGGCTGCATGCAATTGACTAATGTGCGATCCCCTTTCACAATAGCCACAGCAGGCAGGGAGGCGTGCGTGCTGCTCGGCGCCCGTTTCGGGTGGCGCGTAGGTTCGGCCTCGCTGCGTTTTGCTTCCGTGGAGTGGGGAGGAGGGTTCGTGGGCAAGTCGGGCGGCAACAGGACGGCGCAGGCGACCTCGGCGTTTTTGGCGACGGCCGAGCGGTTCGCGCCGTTGCGGCGTTTGGGCTGGGCGTTTCTTCTGGCCTGGGTGTTCTGCGTGTTCTACACCGATGCGGCAGGCGGGCGCACGGGCGCGCAGGCCGAGGCGTTGGCGATGGGCATGGGGTGGCACCTGCTGTTCGCGGGGCTTCCCGTTGCCATGTCGGTGGTCACGCTCGCGCTCGTCGTGGGGTTGGAGCGACGGCTGGGGTCGCCCGTCCGCCATCCGGCGCTGTTCTGGGTGGCGCCAATGGCCACGGCCGTTTCCACGCCGCTTCTGTTTTGCGAGCTGCCCGACTTGTTCGCGACGGCGGCGCTGTTCGTGGCGGGCGCGGTGCTCACGGGGTTCGGCAGCGGCCTTATGTGGGTGATGTGGGGCGAGTACTACGCGAAGGTCACGCAGGAGGAGACGGAGTTCCTCGCGCCGTCCTCGGCTGTGCTGGCGGCGGTGCTCGTGCTGTTGGTGTCGGCCATGGACGGGTGGGTGACGCTTGCGGTGGTGACGGCGTTTCCGCTGGTGTCGGGGCTGTGCTTGGCGCTTTCGTGGCGCGATGTCGCAGGGGGCGACGCGGCGGGCGAGTACCTGGGGCCGGCCGAGCGGCGCGCGTACGCCCAGGCGCATGACGATGCGCGGACGGGGCTTTCGCGCGTGTTCGCCGCAATGGGCCGCGCCGGGTTCGGCATTCTGGCGGCGTGTCTGTTCGTGTGCTTGGAAGGATCGTTTTGGGCTCCGGCTGCGAAGAACGCGCCCGAGGTGCAGGCGGCGTTTCTTGCGAGCATCGCGTTCATGCTGGCGGTGGGGCTGTCG
This sequence comes from Rubneribacter sp., assembly GCF_965361815.1. Taxonomy (NCBI): domain Bacteria; kingdom Bacillati; phylum Actinomycetota; class Coriobacteriia; order Eggerthellales; family Eggerthellaceae; genus Rubneribacter; species Rubneribacter sp. The sequence goes on along the minus strand of NZ_CBDTNW010000075.1, from coordinate 1,286 downwards.
GCTACGGCGGGGCCGCGCCGGGTGTCGCTGTCGTTTCTGTACCGGTGGATGTGCCCGGCGCTCGTCATCGGGTTCGCCGCGCTCATCGTGTTGGGCGACGGCACGGGCGCGTATGCGGCCTACATGGTGGCCATCGCGGCGCGCTTCGCGTTCTGCCTGATCACGCAGATGTACTTTGCGCGTTACGCCGTGCAGGGCGCGGCGACGCCGGTGCAGTCGTATGGTCTGGGGTGGATCTTCGTGCATCTGGGCGACTTGCTGGGGGTGCTGGCCATCGCGTTCGCGGATGCGGGCGTGGCGGCGGGTGCGTTTGGCGTGGACCAGGTGGCGGCCGTGTCGATGGCGCTTTTGGTGGTGTCCACCATGTTCGTGCTCAACGACGGACGCAGCTTCTCGTTCGGCTCGTGCTCGGATAAGCGGGCATCCGTTGCCGAGGAGGGGGGTGCTGCCGCGCCTGGGCTGGCATCCGCGTCGGCGCTTGCGGCGCAGGAGGCTGCCGAGGTCGACGACCTCACCGCGCGCATTCGCGAGCTGGCCGCAGGCGGCGGCCTCACGCCGCGCGAGACGGAGGTGTTCGACCTTCTGGCTCGCGGGCGCTCCGTGCCCTACGTGCGCGACGCCCTGGTCATCTCCCGGGAAACGGCGGCCACCCACGCCAAGCACGTCTACGCCAAGCTGGGCGTGCACTCCCGTCAGGAGCTCATCGACCTGGTGACGGGCTGAGGCGGGGCGCGGGGGCGGGATGCGGGATGCGGGGCGGGCAGCTTGCCTCTACGCCGTCGTCGGCCGCGCAGATGCGCGAAAATTTCCTGAGATGGTCAAAATCGGGGCAAGTCGGGGGATTTCGAGGTCGTTGGAGGCGGCGTCGCGGTCGTGCGGAAAACGCGACCTGGCCTTTTGCGGTTTTCTGCAGGGATTCGCCTGCGGTGAGCCCCCGATTCTCCCGAATTTTGACCAGCTAGGGCGAAAAACCGTGCATTTGGGGGAGGGGAGGGCAGCGGGGGCCGATGGACGAAGGACCGCGAAGGCCGGTGGGAGGTTGCTGGAGGCGGGCGAAGGTTGACGAAGGAATTGGCGCAGGGACGCTGATCAAGATGTTTTCGCGCGATCGTCTGGCGGGGCGTTCTCAGGAGGTTGGCGGTGGCGCTCCCGTCGGGCGGAGCGCTCGGCAAAAACGAAGGCGGCCGAACCGAAGGGGAGGTTCGGCCGCCGCAGGCGCGGATTGCACCTTTTTGGGAGAGGGAGGGAGGGAAAGGGGAGGGGAGAGGGGTCCTGTGCGGTCCCCC
>NZ_CBDTNW010000074.1:0-4806 GCF_965361815.1 Rubneribacter sp. | reverse complement strand
TTTGTGGCCAGCTCGCGGAAGCGCCCCCGTTGAACCGGGGTCGGCGCGGGCCGGCCCGCCGCGCAGGGCCCTCCCCGCCTGACGGGTAGGGCCTTGCCCGGCGCCCGACCAGGGAAGGCTCGGCCCGAGATTCGGCAAACACCGGTTCGTGTCAACGGTGGTTTAACAGAGAGGACTCCGACGGCATCGGATCGAAGTCGTCGGTATGGGCCTTCTGCTGGACGGGGCGTCGGGATGCGCAGGGTCTTCGGGTCCTGGCGTTTCGATCCGGCACCCGGATGCGGGGCCGGATCTTGAAGCTGGGCCTGAACGGGGACCCGAGCGAGGCTTGGAGCCAGGTTCCGGACGGGACCCGAGCGAGGCTTGGAGCTGGGTCCTAGACGAGGCTTGGAGCCGGATTCCGGACGGGGCTTGAGCCGAGGGATGCCGTTTTGTTCGCAGCCTTTCGCTTATTCCCCTTCGAACAGGGCGGTGGAGAAGTAGCGCTCGCCGGTGTCGGGCAGCAGGGTGACCACGGTCTTGCCGGGGCCGAGCTTGCGGGCCAGGCGGCGCGCGGCGGCCACGTTCGTGCCGGAGGACACGCCGCACAAAAGCCCCTCCTCGCGCGCGAGGGCGCGCGCCGTGTCGATGGCCTCTTCGTCGCTGACGATGCAGATGTCGTCGTAGATGCTCTGGTCGAGGATGGCCGGGATCAGCCCGTCGCCGATGCCCATCTGCAGGTGCGTGCCGATGCCGCCGCCCGAGAGGATGGCCGCGTTCTCGGGTTCGACGGCCCATATCTCCACGTCGGGATAGAGACGCTTTAATATCTGCCCCACGCCGGAGATGGTGCCGCCGGTGCCGATGCCTGAGCAGAACCCGTGGATGGGCCCCTCGGCGTCCTCCACTATCTCCAAGGCGGTGTGGTACTTGTGGGCGAGCAGGTTGTCCTCGTTCTCGAACTGCTGGGGGACGAACACGCGGGGGTCCTCGGCCGCCATGCGCTTAGCGGTGGCTATGCATTCGGCGATGCAGGCGCCGATGTCGCCGTCGTCGTGGATGACCACCACCTCCGCTCCGTAATGGCGCACGAGCTTGCGTCGCTCCACGGACACGGAGTCCGGCATGATGATGCGGGCGGCGTACCCCTTCACCGCGCACACGAGCGCAAGGCCGATGCCCTGGTTTCCGCTCGTGGGCTCCACGATGATGCTGTCGGGGCCAATATGGCCGCGCTTCTCGGCCTCCTCGATCATCTGCCAGGCGGTGCGGGTCTTGACGGACCCTCCCACGTTCACGCCCTCGTACTTGGCGAGAATCTGAGCCGACCCCTCCTCGGAAAGGCGGTTCAGGCGGATGAGGGGCGTGCGCCCCATGGCTTCCAGCACGTTGTCGTAGATCACGTTGTCACCCTCGGTCGGTCGTCTGCCTCGTCTGTTGGTTGCGACATTGTAGCACCGGCGGGCGGGCAAAGGGGCGCGCGGCTCACTTGACGGCGATCAGCGGGGCGTCTGCGGGGATCTGGTCGCCTGCCCAGGCGATGCCGCTGTCCACAAGGTCCTTGCCGATGGCCACGTAGCCTTCGGCGTCGGCGCGGTTCTGCTCGGTGAGGGGGCGGCGGACCTTGGCGGGCGAGCCCATGACCAGCATGCCGTCGGGAACCTGGGTGTTCGAGGTGACCAGCGCGCCGGCGGCCACGATGCAGTTTTCGCCGATCACGGCGCCGTCCATGACGATAGAGCCCATGCCCACCAACGTGTTGTCGCCGATGGTGCAGCCGTGGACGATAGCGCCGTGCCCCACGGTCACGCCGCGCCCGATGACGCAGTCGCTTTTCGCGCCCAGGTGCAGGCAGCAGCCCTCCTGTATGTTGGAGCCTTCTCCCACGACGATGTGCGAGCCGTAGTCGCCGCGCAGCACGGCGTTGAACAGCACGACGGCGTCCTTCTCCACGACGACGTTACCCACGATGGTGGCGTTTTTGGCTATGCGGGCCTCGGGGTGGATGACGGCTTGTCGGTAATCCATGGCGACCTCCTTGGGACGGGCGCGTCCGGACGCGGGCGCGCGGGGCTTTTCCGTCCCATTATACGGGGTGCGCCTCCGCGCTCTGCGGCGAGCGGGGCCAGCGGGGGAGCGTTCGGTCGCCAAGCTGGGCAGATTGGAGGAATTGAGGGTGGCCGTGGGTGCCGCCCAGGCGCGTGGCGCGCGGCCGTGCGCCCGGGCCGATTGCTGCGGCGGTCGCCGCGTTTCGCCGTCAGCCGGCGACGGCGTAGGAGCGCAGCGCGCTTGCGTGGGGAAGGACGTCTTCGAAGTCCCAATGGCGCTCCGAGCGCTCCGGGCTGCGGGGGTCGGAAACCACGAGCATGCCGTGCTCGTCTATGTCGCCGAGCACCACGTAGGCGGTCTCGGACCCGAACGCGCTGTCCGCAAGCGTCGCGATCACGGGCCGTCCCGCCACGATCTCGCGCCGCAGGGCCGCCTCGTCGGGCTCCACGTCGGTCACTGACAGGCCCAGTTTCGCAGCGCCTTCGTCGAGCAACCGCTCGGGGTCCTCGGCGTAGCCGCCGCTTTGGGCGAAGGAGGCCACGGCAACGGGGTCCGCGGAGGCGTCGCCGGTCAGGCGGGCGCGCGCCATGGCAAGGCACAGGGGCGCCCCGCCGGCTGTTTTCATGGTGCCCGACCCGTAGGGGCGCCCGGCCCAGGCGGGATCGGCCTGGTAGAGGGCGGGCGTTTGGCCTTGCGTCCAGGTGGAGGGCGCGTCGCTTGCGAAGGCGGAGGCGGATTGCCCGCCGTCTGCGGCCTGCGCGCCCTCGGCGTCGGCGTTTATGACGGCCTGCGCGAACGCCCCGCCGCCCAACGCGCCGAGGACGGCCACCAGCGCCATGGCGGCCACGGCGGCCGCCACGCGCTTGAGGGCCTCGCCCGAAGATGGCAGCCGCGGCCGGCCGGGCGCCTTCGGGCGCGAGGCGGGACGCACGAAAGGGGAGGGGGAGTAGGTGCGGATGCGGGAGGGGTGGCGCGGGGACGAGGCGTAGCGTATGCCATGGGTGCGGTTGGGCAGGTTTCGACGCTCGATAGCGTAGGGGTCGGCGGGCGCTTCGGCCCCCGCGCCTCGGGCGACGATGCACAGCAGGCTTCGGTACGGCACGGGAACCTCCTTCCAGGCGGTTGGGTCGCGGTCTTTTCGCTCCATCGTAGGGCGCGCGGAAACGGCATGGCGCGAGGTCGGCGAAGCGTTGCCGCGCCCGCGCCGTACGGTTGCCAGGCCGACATGCGGCCCCGCCGCGCCAATGCCCATTCATTGCGTGGGGATTTCCTGCAGGAAGCGCGCACCGCCGAAATAGGCCCTTGCGCATCGAAGGCGGTGGAGTATACTGGCCTGCACAACTTCACATGAACGAAATGCGATGACGAGGACAGTAGGGACGAACCCATCTCAAGAGAGCCGGCGGATGCTGCGAGCCGGCGGTGGGCGGCCCGAACGCCACCTCCGAGCAGTTCGGCGCGAACGTTGCGCGGCGCAACCGGACGATCTCCGGGACCCCGCGGGCAAGTAGGCTGGACCGGCGACTCCGTTATCAGTCCGATCGAGGCCGGCGCGCGTCGCCGTCCTCCCTTCCTTCTGAGGTCCTGGTGCAGCCTGCGTGCAACAGGGCTTTTTTCATGTACGGACGCAGAAGGAAGGAGTCATATGCGCTTGAGAAGCGAAGCCGTCACCGCAGGCGTGGCGCGCGCCCCCCACCGCAGCCTGCTCAAGGCCGACGGCATCACCGACGAGGAGCTGGGCCGCCCGCTGGTGGCGGTGGTGAACTCGCGCAACGACATCATCCCCGGGCACAACAACCTGGACAAGATCGCCGAGGCCGTGAAGGCCGGCATCTACATGGCGGGCGGCGTGCCCTTCGAGATCTCCACCATCGGCGTGTGCGACGGCATCGCCATGAACCACGACGGCATGCACTACTCGCTCGTGTCGCGCGAGGTCGTCGCCGACAGCGTGGAGTGCGCCGTGCAGGGCCACGCCTTCGACGCGCTGGTGTGCATCCCCAACTGCGACAAGGTGGTGCCCGGCATGCTGTTGGGCGCGCTGCGCGTGAACATCCCCACGGTGTTCGTGTCGGGCGGCCCGATGCTGGCCGGCGCCCGTCCGGGCGGGCGCGGCCCCGCCACCGACCTCAACACGCTCTTCGACGGCGCGGGCCGGGTGCAGGCGGGCACGATGACCGAGGAGGAGCTGAAGCACCACGAGGACCACGCGTGCCCCACCTGCGGCAGCTGCTCGGGCATGTTCACGGCCAACTCCATGAACTGCCTGTGCGAGGCCTTAGGCATCGCGCTGCCGGGCAACGGCACCATCCCGGCCGTGTACTCCGAGCGCATCCGCCTGGCCAAGCACGCGGGCATGAAGGTGATGGAGCTTCTGGAGAAGGGCCTGCGCGCCCGCGACATCGTGAGCGCGGCGGCCATCCGCAACGCCATGGAATGCGACATGGCCTTCGGCGGCTCCACGAACACCGTGCTGCACCTCACGGCCATCGCGCAGGCGGCGGGGCATCCCATCACGATGGACGATTGGGACGCCGCCTCCGCCCGCACGCCGCACCTCGTGAAGCTGGCGCCCTCGGGCCCGCGCCCCCTCACCGACCTCTACGAGGTGGGCGGCGTGCCGGTGGTCATCGCCGAGCTCGACAAGCTGGGGCTCATCGATCGCAGCGCCGTCACGTGCATGGGGACGATGGACGAGTACCTCGACCACATGAAGGCGTGCTGCGCGGGCGCCGACGGCGAGGTTGTGGGTGGGGACGACAACACACGTTTCTCACT
>NZ_CBDTNW010000073.1:0-27223 GCF_965361815.1 Rubneribacter sp. | reverse complement strand
CTGTTCGCGCGAGTCAGGACTGTCCGAGCGACCGGGCGCCGCCGAGGGCGCCCCGGCTCAGGTGGAAAAGGCGGGTGAGTAACCGTGCGCAAGCTGGAAGAGGTCCTTAAAGATTGGGAGGCCGTCATCGGCCTGGAGATCCATGCCGAGCTCACCACGCTCGACACTAAGATGTTCTGCGGCTGCAAGCTGGAGTTCGGCGCCGAGCCCAACACGCACACCTGTCCCGTGTGCCTGGGGCTTCCGGGCGCGCTGCCCGTGCCGAACCGGGCCGCCATCGAGTCCATCGTGCTGGCGGGCCTGGCCACCAACTGCGACATCGAGAAGCATTCGATGTTCTACCGCAAAACCTACATGTACCCCGACATGTCCAAGAACTTCCAGACCACGCAGGGCCCTGTGGCCTTCTGCATGCGAGGCCATCTTGACTTGGACGTCGACGGCCCCGCCGCCAAAGAGCGCGTCGATCTGGACGGCCTTGAGGTTGGCGAGAGCCGCGGCAACGTCACGCGCACGGCGGACGGATATGTGGCGCACGTGGGCATCACGCGCATCCACATGGAGGAGGACGCGGGCAAGATGGTGCACGTGGGCGGCGGCGAGGGCCGCATCGCGGGTGCCACGCACTCGCTTGTGGACTACAACCGCGCGGGCACGCCGCTCACGGAGCTGGTCACCGAGCCCGATTTGCGCACGCCCGAGGAGGCGCGCCTGTTCATGCAGAAGCTGCGCCAGATCTACCTGGCCATCGGCATCTCGGACTGCTCCATGGAGGAGGGCAGCATGCGCTGCGACGGCAACGTGAGCCTGCGCCGTCGAGGATCCAAGGAGTTCGGCGTGAAGACCGAGCTCAAAAACATGAACAGCTTCAAGAACCTCCATGACGGGCTGGCGTACGAGATCTGCCGCCAGGCCGAGGTGCTGGAGGAGGGCGGCCAAATCTACCAGGAGACGAGGCATTGGGACCCCTCGGCCAAGCGCACCATCGTCATGCGCGTGAAGGAGACGGCCGACGACTACCGCCTGTTCCCAGAGCCGGATCTGGCGCCCTACAACCTGACCGACGAGTTCATAGAGGGCGTGCGGGCCAAGCTGCCCGAGCTGCCCGATCAGAAGGCGGATCGCTTCGAGCGCGACTTCGGCCTGAGCGCCTACGACGCGCGGCATCTGGTGGAGCATCGCGCAACGGCGGCGTTTTTCGAGGAATGCATGGGGCTTGCCGGGGCCGACGCCGCCAAGCTGGCCAAGCCGGTGGCCAACCTCGTCATCAACGACGTGACCGCATGGCTCAACGCCGACGCCGGCGCGCGCCTTGAGGAGTCGCCGCTCACGCCGGCGCGCGCCGTTAAGCTCATGCGCCTGGTGGCGGAGGACGCCATATCGTCCAAGCAGGCCAAAGAGGTGTTCGCCGCCGTGCTCGACGAGGATGCGGACCCTGCGGCCATCGTGGAGGCGCGCGGCATGCGGCAGGTGTCGGACGCTGGGGCCATCGAAGCCGTGGTGGACGCCGTGCTGGCCGCCAACCCCGACAAGGTGGAGCAGTACCGCGGCGGCAAGACGGGCCTCATCGGCTTTTTCGTGGGCCAGTGCATGAAGCAGACGCGCGGCCAGGGCAATCCGAAGGTCATCAACGAGCTTTTGGCGAAGAAGCTGGGGTAGGGCGCTGCGGGGCGAAAGCTCGCAAATTGCCGTCGAACTTGATCGGCGTTTCTGATAGGATTTCTCCATCAAGATCGGAGGAAGGGGGTCCTGTGGACTTCAACGAACTGCTCATCGGCGTCACCGGCCAGATCAGCGACTTTCTGTACACCTACATCCTGGTGATCCTGCTCGTGTTCACGGGCATTTACTTCACCGTCCGCACGAAGGCGGTGCAGATACGCTACATCAAGGACATGTTCACGCAGCTCACCGAGCGCAAGCATGTGGAGGGCAGCCGCTCCATCTCGTCGTTCCAGGCGCTCATGGTGTCCACCGCCAGCCGCGTGGGCACGGGCAACATCGCCGGCATCGCCACGGCGGTGGCCACGGGCGGCCCCGGCGCGGTGTTCTGGATGTGGGCCATGGCCGTGGTGGGCGCGGCGTCGGCCTTCGTCGAGTCCACGCTCGCGCAGATCTGGAAGGTGCGCGGCAAGGAGGGCGAGTTCCGCGGCGGTCCGGCGTACTACATCGAGCGCGCCTTGGGCCAGCGCTGGCTCGGCGTGCTGTTCGCCGTCCTGCTCATCATCTGCTACGCCTACGGCTTCAACGGCCTGCAGGCGTTCAACATGGCGAGCGCGCTCGAGTACTACATTCCCGACTACGCCACCAACGGCACGGCGGTGGGCTTGGGCATCGTGCTCGTGGTGATGACGGCGTTCGTCATCTTCGGCGGGTCGAAGCGCATCAGCGTCATCACCTCCATCATCGTGCCCGTCATGGCCGTCGCCTACATCGGGCTGGCCGTCGTCATCACCGTCATGAACATCGGGCTTGTCCCCGAGGTGTTCTCGGTGATCTTCGCCTCGGCGTTCGACTTCCAGGCCATCTTCGGCGGCTTCGCCGGATCGGTGGTCATGCTGGGCATCAAGCGCGGCCTGTTCTCCAACGAGGCCGGCATGGGCTCGGCCCCCAACGCCGCCGCCACGGCCAGCGTGTCGCACCCGGCCAAGCAGGGCCTCGTGCAGAGCTTGTCGGTGTACATCGACACGCTCGTCATCTGCACGTGCTCGGCGTTCATGGTGCTCATCTTCTACGTGCAGTCCGGCAACACCTTCGGCGACCTCAACGGCATGCCGCTCGTGCAGATGGCCGTGAACTCGGGCGTGGGCGAGATGGGCATCCACTTCGTCACGTTCGCCATCTTCGCGTTCGCGTTCTCCAGCCTCATCGGCAACTACTTCTACGCCGAGGGCAACATCCGCTTCATCACCAAGAGCACGGCGGCGCTCACGGTGTTCCGCGTCACCTGCCTGGTGGCCATCATGGTGGGTTGCCTGAACAACTTCACGCTGGCCTGGAACTTCGCGGACATCACCATGGGATTTATGGCCATAGTGAACCTGGTGTCCATCCTGCTTCTGGGCAAATGGGCCCTGCGCGCGCTCGACGACTACACGGCCCAGCGCAAGCGGGGCGAGGATCCGGTGTTTTTGGCGGAGAGCATCGAGGGGTTGCCGGCCACCGAGTGCTGGCACACCGAGGAGCTTAAGAATTACGGCGAGCCGCCGGTGCAGGAGTACCTGGACGAAGCGCTGGACACCGACAACGTCGGGTTGAAGTGAGGCAGCGCGGCGGCATGCGGGCGGCGGGGTTTTCCGCCGCCCGCGTTTTTCGGGGAGAGGAGCCCAGACGATGACCGACGACGAAAAGCGCCCGGGCGATTGGCAGCGGCGCGACTTGAGGGGCGGCGCCGACAACCTCGCCGGCGCGCCCGATTCCAGGAAATGGTACGATCAAACATTTTGGATCGTGTTTTTGCTGGTGGTGTTCTGGCCGGCGGGGATTGTGCTGGCTTGGCGAAGCGACTGGCATGTGGCGGCGAAGGTGCTGGCCACCGTGTTGGTGGCGGCGGCCGTGTGGGCGTCGTGGAGCATGTCGCAGGCCGTGCAGCAGATGCAGGCGGGGTGATCGCCGCCTTATGCGCCTCCGTTGAGGCGTCGGTTCGTTGCGATCTGTGCTGCGACCCGATTGAATCCCGGTTGAATCCCCTGCGTGGATTGGCTCCGTTCGCCGCGTGACCCTCGCGCGTATGCTCTTCGTGCGGTATCATTATCGCGAAACAGCGAACGACGATTTTCCCGGTATACGAGGTGAACGACATGACACGACTTCTGGGCGGCCGGACGGCCGTGCTGGCGGGCCACGGCTTCGACGCGTCCGGTCCGTATCTTCTGATCAACGACGTCGAGCGTGGGGAGCAGGTGCGCTTCCCGGTGCTGGGCGAGACGTTCTCGCTTCGGCGCCTGCCGCGCCGGCGCTGCGTGGGTCGGTTCGACCTGCAAACGCACGAGCGCAGCGTGTGCCCCCTGAACGTGGAGCTTTTGCCCGACGCGAAGGACACCATGTGCCCGGCCTGCGTGGAGGCGACGGGCTTCAACCCGTCGTTTTACTACGCGGACTTCGTGTCCGCCCAGCAGCGCGCCTATAACCTCACGCCGCACTTCGCGTATCTGGCGTACTTCTCGCCGCTGCACGTGAAGGCGGGCATCTCCAGTGAGACGCGAGGCATCGAGCGGCTGCTTGAGCAGGGGGCGCGCGCCGCGCGCATCGTGGGCCGGTTCCCCAACGCCGACGCGGCGCGCGAGCTGGAGGCCGCCCTGTGCGCCCAGCCGGGCGTTTTGGAGACGATGCGCGCCTCTTTGAAAACGAAGCTGCTGGTGGAAGAGCCCTACGACGCGGCCGAAGCCGCGCGCGTGCTTGACGAGGCGGCGGCGCGCCTGGGCGCTGTGGACGCGGTGGCGCAGGCGGGCTTCGCGCCCGAGGAGGTGCGCGACCTCTCGTCGCTGTATTTCGGCGGTCCTTCGCCCGACGTGCGCGACCTGCAGGTTCCCGAGGGGCATGACGGCGAGTGCGGCGGGCGCTGCGCGGGCATGGTGGGGGGCGTGCTCGTGTTCGAGCAGAACGGCGTCTGCTACGCCACGTCCGTCAAGGAGTGGGAGTCGCATGAGGTTGAGCTTCTGAAGGGCGAGGTCGTTTGCGAGTACGCCTTCGAGCCCCAGCAGTTCTCGCTGTTCTAGGGGCGCACCTCGCCGTTCGAGCAGAGTTCCTCGGATCGATTCCCGTTTCGGCCTTCGATCGCCTTTCTCGCCACCTCTGCCAAGCGCGGTCCTGGCAGGTAGGTGAGCGCCCGCTTTTGATCGATCCGAACGAGGTACCCACGATCTGCGAGGTCTGCGAGATCGTCGTGGCCTGTCGAGTACGCCACGGAGAACCGCTTGCGGTAGTCTTTTATGCTCGTCTCCTCGTAAGGATTGACTATCATGTCCAAAAGCAGGGAGCGCTGTCGCCCGTTGAGTTCTCGTGCGGTTGAAAGAGCCTGTTCAAAAACGCTTTCGTGAAATACGAGCGAATGCATGCACCTTTCGAGGCGGTCCAATTCGATTTCGCACACGCTTAGGATGAATTCCTGGTCGCCGGTGCAGTCGTATCCGGGTGCCCCGCTTCGAATGCGATCGTGATCGGGCAGGATGGGGCGGGGGAAGCGCCCGCTGTCGTAGGTTCCCTCGCGACAGCGTTGGACTGCTTCGCAAAACGCCAGGTATTCGAGCGCCGGATAGTTCGACGCCCTGAAATACATCGCACGCAGCAGAAAACCCACGCATGCGTTCAGGGCAGGCAGGGGACGATGGTTCTGCAGCGTTATCTCGAACTGCATGCCCTGGAGCACGGGGTGGAGTCCCTCCGTTGCGCGATCGCTCCCTCGGTGCATCTCGCATACGAGGTCGAGCACGTAGTCGCTTGTGAAGACTGACCGGTTGAATGTGCCGCAAGGGCGAAGGGGTTCGGCCCTCTCGACTCCATCCTCCCAAAGCGTTTCGCAGAGAAGCTCGATCAGCCCGCGCGTCGCGATCCGTTCCGGCAGGTTTTCGTAGGATTCGACGAAGCGGAGGAAGACGCGCTCTTCGAGAGTGCGGGGGGGGGGGGGCTTGTGGGCGGCGAGCTTGCGTGCGCGTTCGACGTCGATGCACAGGCCGTCCTGGCGAAGGACGGCCGCCATTTCGGGAGCCATGAGGCGCGCGATGGCCGAGGACTTGGCGCGCTTTGCCAGATCACAGCTTAGCTGGGAATTTCTGAACGATCGCTCGGAGATGCGACGGAGGCTCTCCTGCAGCTTCGTCGTAGAGGTGTACCAGAGTCTTTCCCCGGCGTCTTCCACCAGGTAGGGAGGGAAGGGCATGTCTTTGGCGCCGTGGGAGCGTATGGTGTTGGCTATGCGCCAAACCTGTTCGCGCGCCAGCCCCGCTGGCATGGTGAGGCCCTCGAACTCTTCCCACGAAACCCAGTGTTGCTCCATCCTCCTCCAAAGGCTGCGGAACTCGGTGCTCCCCAACGCTTCGACGATCTGTCTCTCTGCCGCTTCGAGCGCAGAGACGCCGCTTTTGTGCATGTTCCTCCTCGGTCGCCCCTTTTTGCGCGGTCGTCCTTCGCGGGCGAACGCCGCCGATTGGTCGGCAACTTGCCATTCTACCCCCGGCTGATCTTCCGGCATCCGGTGCCGTCTGCGCTATCGGATGTCGATACCCGGCTATCGCTTTCCGTGATGAGGGGCGCTATGGGCATCGTGCGTTCCGAACGCCCTTACGATGGTCGCGTTGTTTTCGCAACCGCATGAAGCAAGGAGGAAGATCATGAGGCAATCGATCGGAGCAATCGCATCGTCCAGGGTGTCCCGAAGGGGCTTTCTCGCAGGGGCAGGCGCCGTCGGCTTGGCTGCAGCCGGTGCGCTTTCGGGGTGCGGGCCCGTTTCCCCGGAGCAGTCGGCAGGCGATGTCGCGGTCGACGGCGTGCCCCAGACTTGGGACATGGAGTGCGACGTGCTGGTGTGCGGCGGTGGCGGCGCGGGCAGCGCGGTAGCCTACGCGGCCGCGGCCGAGGGCGCCGAGGTGCTCGTTTTGGAAAGCCGCGACATGACCGACCTGTCCTCCACGTGCATTTGCGCGGGCAACTACTTCGCCGTCGGCACCGACGAGCAGGAGGCGGCGGGCATAGAGGACGATCCCGACCTCGCCTTCGACGCCATCATGGAGTGGGGCTTGTGCGCCTACGGAAGCGGTCACGCCAATCGCGAGGAGGTTGTGCGGACCTATGTGGACAACAGTCGCGATGCTTACGACCTGCTGAAATCCCTTGGCATCGAATTTCCCGCGCCCATTCCCTACGACGGTATCGAGCCGCCCCGCGTGCATACCATCGACCCGGCGGCGATGCAACGGGCTTTGCTGGAGGGGGCCGAGCAGGCCGGAGCGACTGTTTTGCTCAACACCGAGTTCACCGACCTCATCGTGGATGGAAACGACATGGTGGTGGGCGTGCGTGCGAAAGATTCCTCGGGCGCGACCATCGCGGTGAAGGCGCGCAAGGGCGTGGCGCTTGCCACGGGCGGCATGTCGCGATGCCCCGACCTTTTGGACGAATGCATCCCCGGTTTGGGCGGCGTCGACGCGCTCTCGTGCGAAGGGCACACGGGTGCCGGTCATTACGCGCTGTTGGACATCGGCGGGGCCATTTGGGGTCGCAACGCCGAGAGCACCGTGGAGGGGGTTCCCGCAAGGGAGCCCGTGGTGGCTGGCCACGGGGTGATTATGGGAACGTACGGAGCCATCATCGTGGATATGGACGGCCTCCGTTACGTGGACGAGTCGAGCGCGTGGAGCGGAGAGCGCACCCGGGCCTTGCTTGCCAAAGGAAAGAACCCTGAGTGCGGGAAGTACTTCAACTGGCAGGTGTGGGACCAGGGCCTGCAGGACATGATGGGGGAGGATGACCTGTTCACGGTCAACGAGTCGAACATAGACACGTGCATCGTGGCCGACAGCGTGGAAGAGCTGGCGGAGAAGATGGGCGCCCCCGAGCTGCCCGCCACGTTGGCGAAGTACAACGAGGACATGAACAATGGCGGGGTGGACACGGTGATCCATCGCACGCCCGCCAGCACCGGAGCCTTGGCGGGGTCGCTCATGCCGCTTGAAGTGCCGCCCTTCTACGCGCGCGGCGGCATCCCCGTGCTGTCGTACACGACGACCTCGAGCTTTTACGTGAACGCCTCGTGCGAGGTGCTGAACGCGCGGTACCAGCCGGTGGGCGGGGGCCGTTTGCGCGCTGTGGGCGAGCTTGTCACGCGCTCTGTGACGGGCGACAAGTACATGACCGGCAGCTCGATCAGCACCTGCGTGGTGCTGGGCCTGGTGGCGGGCCGTAGCTTGGCCGGCTTGGAAGACTGGTAGGTCCGACGCGATCGTCCTGCGGGCCGGCGATCGACTTGCATCAGTCGTCGCCTCGGCATGCCCCTCGGCAAACGAGGGCGTGTCGGGGCGACGTGCTTTTTTGCGGTGCTTTCCGCATCACTCGACTGGGACTCGGTTCGAGATCCGGCGAGCGCGGGCTTTTGCCGACGGTGGTTTGGCGGCGAGAAGGCCCTCCGGTGGCGAGAAATCACCGAAATCGGAAAATAGTGCGCTCCCGCTTTTCCGTAGAAAAGGAAAAACGCCTGATCGGTGGACGCTCTGCACGATACAGGGGTCCATTCGCGTTGCCGCGCTTTCCGATTTCGGTGATTTCTCGCCACCGGAGGGTTCTCTGTCTTTTCTTCCTGGTGTGAAATCGGTCAGCTTCGACGTTAGTGGATTGACCGCTCTCGCGCCATGGCTGCTCGGGGCATTCCGCGACGCGCTCGCTCGCTTTCGTTGTCGTAGAATGATGCAAATCATGAAAATCCCCTTGCTTTAGTACTCTACTGTGGTAAAGTACCGAGCAGCAAGCGGCGCAGGTCGTTCGGGCAGCGAACGGCACGGTTGCTCGGACAACGAACGGCACGGATCGCTCGGATGGCGAGCGGCGCGGGTCGCTTCGTCTGCTGCGAATAGGCGGCGGGCAAGATAGACTTCGAAAAAGAAGGAAGGATGCTATGAAGGTTGCGACGCCGGCGGGCTTTCGGGATGTGCTGTGCGACGAAGCGCGTCAGCGCGAGGCTATTATGCGCGCGGTGCAAGACTGCCTCGATGCGCGTGGGTACGCTCCCATTGAAACGCCCACGCTTGAGGCGATGGATGTTATGCGGGCGGGAGGCCACCTGCCAGTTTCCCCGTTTAAGTTCTTCGATTCTCAGGGAGATCTTCTGGCTATGCGCCCTGACGTGACGCTGCAGGTGGCGCGCATGGCCGCCACGCGTTTTGCGGGGCAGATCGAGTCGCTGCGTCTACGCTACACGCAGCGGGTGTTTCGCGAGGCTGAGGCAAAACTGCAGGCGGCAGCGCGCGAGTTAACGCAGATCGGTATTGAGTGCATAGGGGAATCAGGCCCCGAGGCCGATGCTGAGGTGGTGGGACTTCTGGCCGAAACGCTCTCGCTTGCAGGGGTGCGCGACTGTACCTTGGCGCTTGCCACGGTGGGAGTGCTGCGCGCACTGTTGGAAGCCAGCGGGGCGCCGACGTGGTGGAAAAACCGGGTGCTCGGAGCGTATCACGCCTCTAACTTCGTTGAACTTGATCGCTTGACCGGCCCTCATGGCGCAGAACCAGAACTGGATGACCTTCTTCCTGGCGCAGACGCTGTCCGCGCATCGGTGCCTCCGGTATTCGCTGCGGCTATTCGCGCCTTGCCGCGTATTCGCGGTGGGCGGGAAGCAATTGAGGAGGTGCGCGCGCTTGTGGCTCCGCTTGGCTGCGAGGACGGCCTTGACGACCTGGCGCACACGTTCGATCTGCTCACCAAAGCCGGTCTGGCCGACTGCGTGTTGGTGGATTTTTCCATTATGAGTTCGTTTGACTATTATACGGGCATCGTGTTTGAGGCCTATGCTCCTGGGGTGGGCGCGCCCCTGGGCAGTGGCGGGCGCTACGATAATATGGCGGCCGCTTACGGCGAAGCGCGCCCTGCTGCCGGGTTTGCGTTTTTCCTGGAACAGGCCATGGCCGCCGCAGCCCGGCCCGCCGACGCTGTCGATCGGCCGTTGCGCATTGCGGTCCCCAAAGGCTCGCTGAACGCTGACGCCATAGCGGCGCTCGCCACTGCGGGCTTGGATGTGACCGGTCTGGAAAATCCTGGTCGCCAGCTTATTATCAGCAACCCCGGCGTGGACTACGTCATCGTGCGGCCCACCGACGCGCCCGTGTTCGTGGCGCTGGGCGCGGCCGACTGCGGCATCTGCGGCAAGGATTCGCTTTTGGAGGCCGATGCAGGCGTGGTGGAGCTGGTGGACTTAGGGTTTGGCGCATGCCGCTTTGTGGTGGCCGAACCTGCCGGTGCTGCTGAAGCGGTGTCCGCGCGTTTGCGCGAGCGCGGCTCCATCCGCGTGGCCACGAAGTACCCGCGCATCACGCAGGCCCACTACGCGGGGACCGGCACGCAGGTGGAGGTGGTGAAGCTCCACGGCAACATCGAGCTGGCGCCGCTCACGGGCATGGCCGAGCGCATCGTGGACATCACGGCCACCGGCACCACGTTGCGCGAGAACGACCTCGTGGTGGTCGAAGAGGTGCTGTCATCCACCGCCCGCTTCTTCGCGAACGCTTGCGCGTTTCGCACGGACGGGCGTATCGTACAATTGACCCAGGCGCTCGCCGGGGCCGCGCAGGCCCCCGCAAGCGGCATCGAAGCAGAACAGGAGTAAGCCATGCGTCGTGTCATCCTCCAACCGGGCGAGACCTTCTCAAACGCCCACCTCAAGCGCACGGGCGCGTTCAACGCGCAGGCGCTGGCCGCGGCAACCGACATCATCGAGGACGTGCGCGCGCGGGGCGACGCCGCGCTGCGCGAGTACACCGAGCGCTTCGACGGTGTGAAGGTGGAGAATTTCCGCGTGCCGCTGGCTGCTCTTGCCGAGGCGGGATCGCTGGTGAGCGAGGCCACGGTGCGCGCGCTGCGCCAGGCTGCCGACCAGATCCGCGACTTTCACGAG
Organism: Rubneribacter sp.; assembly: GCF_965361815.1. NCBI lineage: Bacteria > Bacillati > Actinomycetota > Coriobacteriia > Eggerthellales > Eggerthellaceae > Rubneribacter > Rubneribacter sp. The sequence continues at coordinate 16,626 of NZ_CBDTNW010000073.1, read as the reverse complement.
CGCCAGCGTCAGCAGAGCTGGTTTTCCGTGCGCGAGGACGGCGCGCTTGTGGGCTCTAAAGTGGAGCCGCTGGAATCCGTGGGCATCTACGTGCCGGGCGGGCGCGCGCTCTACCCCTCCACCGTCCTCATGAACGCGCTGCCCGCCGCCGTGGCGGGCGTGGAGCGCATCGTGTGCGTGACGCCGCCCGCGCCCGACGGCGGGGTGGATGCAGCTATTCTGGAAGCATGTCGCATTTCGGGTGTGACCGAAATCTACACGGTGGGGGGCGCTCAGGCGGTGGCCGCGCTTGCGTACGGCACGGAATCCATCGCCCCCGTGGCCAAAATCACCGGCCCCGGCAACGCTTATGTGGCGGCGGCAAAAAAGATTGTGTCGGGGGACGTGGGCATAGACATGATCGCCGGCCCCTCCGAGGTGTGCGTGGTGGCCGACGCGGCCGCGGACCCGGCGCTGGTGGCCATCGATCTTATGGCGCAGGCCGAGCACGACCCGCTGGCCGCGTGCTACCTGGTCACCTTCGACGAAGACTACGCCGATGCGGTGGAGCGCATGGTAAAGCGGCACCTCGCCTCGTCCACCCGTGCCGAGATTACGGCCGCCTCCCTGGCCGATCAGGGACTCATTGTGGTGTGCAACACCATGGAGCAGGCGATGGAAGCGGTGAACGTCATTGCTCCAGAGCACCTGGAGCTGCATGTGGACCACGCCCTCGACCTTCTGGGCGCCGTCCGCAACGCGGGCGCCATCTTCCTGGGCGCGTGGACGCCCGAGGCGGTGGGCGACTACGTGGCCGGCCCGAACCACACGCTGCCCACGGGCGGCACGGCGCGCTACGCCTCGCCGCTTTCGGTGGACGAGTTCGTGAAGAAGTCGAGCGTCATCCAGTACTCCTCCGCCGCGCTCGCCCGCGACGCCCGGGCGGTTATCGACCTCGCAACGCACGAGGGGCTGTGGGCGCACGCCAAGAGCGTGGAGATGCGCAAGAACCTGCTTGAGACCGGCAGCGTGTTCGGCATGGAGGCCGGCGACGCGGCGTCGGGCGGTGGGGCCGATGCGTAGCGTGCGCCCCGCCGCGCCCCAGCTGGCGGGCATGGAGCCCTACGACCCGAAGTACCTGCCGGCTGACGCCCTGCTTTCGGCAAATGAAAGCCCGTGGGAAGTGGATGAGGCCCTTCGCTGCGAGATCATGCGTGCGGTGGAAGCCGTGCCGCTCAACCGCTATCCCGACCCGCTGGCCAATGAAGTGCGCGATTCGCTGGCGCAGGAGTTCGGGCTTGCGCGCGATCAGGTGCTGGTGGGCAATGGCGGCGATGAGTTGCTGTTCAACGTGGCTCTTGCCTGGGGCGGGCCGGGTCGCACGTTTTTGAACCTGCCGCCTACGTTTTCGGTCTATGAGGCCAACGCGCGTCTTACGGGCACGACGGTGGTGAACGTGCCGCGCAGGGAGGATTTTTCCCTAGACGAGCAGGCGGTTCTTGCGCGCGTTTCGCAGGGAGATGTGGATTGCATCATTCTGACCAGCCCCAACAACCCTACCGGGCAGTGCGTGCCCGAAGAGTTTGTGCGCGAGCTTCTGGATGCGACCGATGCCCTTGTTCTTGTGGACGAGGCGTATGGTGAGTTTTCAGGACGCAGCGTGGTGCCGCTGCTTGCCGAGCACCGCAATCTGCTGGTGCTGCGTACGTTTTCGAAAGCGTACCGGCTTGCGGGTGCGCGCATGGGCTATGTCTTGGGGGATCCTGAGGTGATCCAGGAGTTGGTGAAGGTGCGTCAGCCATATTCGGTGAATGCGGTGTCGCAGGCTATTGCCCGTGTGGTGTGCCAAAACCGCGCCTCGTTCGCCGACGGCATTGCGCTTACCGTCGCGGAACGCGAGCGCGTGATGCGCGAGCTTGCGCACATTCCAGGTGTGGAAGTGTTTCCGTCGGATGCGAACTTTGTGTTGGTTCGCATGGAGGGTGCGTCTGGCGTATGGGAGGACCTCTATGCGCGCGGTGTGCTCGTGCGCGACTTCTCTCGCGCGCCACGCCTAGAGAATTGCCTGCGCGTGAGCATTGGTTCGCCGGATGAGAACAATCGCTTCCTGCGCGCGTTGCGCGAGGTTGTGGAAGAGAGGGAGTGACGATGGTTCAGGAAACTCGTTCGCGCGTCGCGGAGGTTGAGCGACTAACGCGCGAGACCGAGGTGAAGGTGTCGGTGGACTTGGACGGCACCGGCCTCACAGAGGTGGAGACGGGCATCGGTTTCTTTGACCACATGCTGACGGCGTTGGGGCGGCATAGCCTCATCAACCTGGAGGTGTGCGCCAAAGGCGACCTGGAGGTTGATGGGCATCACACGGTGGAAGACACCGGCATTGTGCTGGGGCAGGCTTTTAGCCAGGCGCTTGGCGATAAGCGCGGTATTCGCCGGTTTGGCTCTGTTGCGCTTCCTATGGACGAGGCGCTGGTGCTGGTGGCTGTTGATGTGTCGGGACGTGGGCAGTTGCACTGGGATGTGGATGTGCCGCCCGTGATGATAGGGGCGTTCGACGCGTCTTTGGCTAAAGAGTTTTTTATCGCGTTTGCGACTGCTGCGGGTGTGACGTTGCATGTGCGCAGCTTGGCGGGCGAAAACGCGCACCACATGGTGGAGGCCGTGTTTAAGGCTGTCGCGCGCGCTGTGCGCGAGGCGGTGGAGCCCGATCCGCGCATGGGTAACGCGCTGCCCAGCACGAAGGGCGCGCTCTGATGGCCCCGCGCATTGCTGTTGTCGATTACCACAAAGGAAACCTCAAAAGCGTCGAGCGCGGTCTTGCGGCGGCGGGGGGCAAGGTGTGTGTTACCGACAACCCTGCTGCTATCGCGCAGGCTGATGCTGTGGTGTTGCCAGGCGTGGGTGCGTTTGCCGATGCGGCTGCCACCATGGCGGCGCTCGGGCAAACCGACGTCATCCGCCGCCGCATCGCGGATGGCGTGCCGTTCCTTGGTATTTGCCTGGGGATGCATCTGCTGTTTGAAGAAGGCGTAGAAGGCGCGCCTGACGAGGATGACGAAGCGTCCTCTCGCAACGCCCGCGGTTTGGCCGTGCTACCGGGCGTGGTGACCAAAATGCCTCGCGTTGATGCAAAAGGTCTTACTTACAAAATTCCCCACGTTGGTTGGAACACGGTGGTTCCGCCGGCTTGTCAGCCGACGGAACCACTCGACGCTGCGAACTTCCCTTCTTTGCTGTTCGCGGGTATTGCCCCTGGTGAGTATTTCTACTTCACGCATGGTTATATCGCGCCATCGGGGCCGTTCGTCATTGGGGAAACAACGCACAGCGTGGCCTTTCCGAGCGCCGTGCAGTACGGGGATGTTGCATTCGGCGTGCAGTTTCATCCGGAGAAAAGCTCAGATGCCGGCGCGCAGCTGCTGCGTAACTTCGTATCCATTGTGAAAGGGGCGTGAGTGCCGTGCATCTGCTTCCAGCCATTGATATTTTAGGGGGCAAGGCCGTCCGGCTTGCCAAGGGCGACTACGATCGCGTGACGGTCTATCACGATGATCCCGCTGCCCAAGCGCAGGCGTTCGAGGAAGAGGGAGCCTTGTGGCTGCACGTGGTGGACCTTGACGGAGCGCGCTCGGGCATGCCGGAAAATATCGCCATCATCGAGCGCATTTTGCGAAAGACCCTGCTCAAAGTGGAAGTGGGTGGTGGCATCCGTTCGCTTGACACCGTAGCGCGCTTGGCCGATGCGGGTGTTTCGCGTGTGGTGCTGGGCACCTCGCTTGTAACCGATCCTGCGTTTGCCGAGGCCGCCGTGGCAGAATATGGCGCGCTGCTCACGGCCGGCATCGACGCGAAGGGCGGGGAGGTGGCCGTGGCGGGTTGGCGCGAGGGCGCGGGCGTGGCAGCCGAGGAGCTGGCGCGCCATGTGGCGCAGCTGGGGTTTCGGCACCTCGTGTACACCGACATCGCGCGCGACGGCATGCAGACGGGCATAGATCCGCAGGCGTACGTGCGTATGGCGGAAGCGTTCGGGCGCCCGGTGATCGCCTCGGGCGGTGTGGCCGGCGTGCGCGATATCGAGCGGCTTGGCGAGGTTGCCGGCAGCATAGAGGGCGTCATCGCAGGGCGTGCCGTGTACGAAGGCGCGCTTTCGGTGGCCGAGGGCGTGCGCGCCTGCGAGGAGGCCACCCGTGCCGCCGACGCGGCCGCTGTGGCCGCGAACCCCTGCGGGATGGGGGTTTCGTCGGTCTGACGGCCGACGAAGCGGGCCGACGCTTCTCGCCGACCTGGCCGGACCTGTTCGATATCGAAACGAGAGAAGGGCGGTGCAATGCTAGCCAAACGCGTGATCCCCTGCATGGACGTCAAGGACGGGCGTGTGGTCAAGGGCGTCAACTTCGTGAGCCTGCGCGACGCGGGCGATCCCATCGAGCTTGCGCAGCGCTACGACGAGGAGCGCGCCGACGAGGTGATATTCCTCGACATCACGGCCACAAGCGACGACCGCGCCACCACGGTGGAGCTGGCCAGCCGCGCGAGCGAGCAGCTGCACCTGCCGTACTGCGTGGGCGGGGGTTTTCGCAGCGTGGCCGACATCCGCACGATGATCGCCGCCGGCGCCGACAAGGTGTCGGTGAACTCGGCCGCCGTGGCCAATCCGGAGCTCATCACGAGCGCGGCCGCCGCGTTCGGCAGCCAGGCCATCCTGTGCGCCATCGACGCGAAGCACGTTGCGGGCGCGGGCGACAAATGGGAGGTCTACGTGCACGGCGGCCGGGTGGCCACGGGCATCGATGCCGTGGCCTGGGCGCGGGAGGCCGCTCGGCGCGGGGCGGGGGAGATACTGCTCACCAGCATGGACCGCGACGGCAGCCGCGAGGGCTTCGACTGCGCGCTCACCCGCGCGGTGGCGCGCGCCGTGGACATCCCCGTCATCGCAAGCGGCGGCGTGGGCAAGCTCGAGCACTTCGCGCAGGGCATCCTGGAGGGCGAGGCCGACGCCGTGCTGGCCGCGAGCGTGTTCCACTTCGGCGAGCTTTCGGTGCGCCAGGTGAAGGAGCACATGCGCGCCCAGGGCATTCCCGTCAGGCTGTAGGAGGACTCGTCGTGGATCTTTCCAAGCTCGCTTACAACGACCAGGGCCTCATCCCGTGCATCGTGCAGGATGCGGACACGCTCGAAGTGCTCATGATGGCGTGGATGAGCGAAAGGTCGCTTGCGCTCACGCTTGAACGCGGCGAGACGGTGTTTTGGAGCCGCAGCCGGCAAGAGCTCTGGCACAAGGGCGCCACCTCGGGAAACGTCCAGAAGATCGTGGAGCTGCGCTACGACTGCGATGCCGATGCGCTGCTGGCCCTTGTGCATCCCGCCGGCCCCGCCTGCCACACCGGCGCGCGCTCCTGCTTCTACCGCGCGCTTGCGCCGGAGGCGTAAGGGGGCTTTGCGGCCCCGCCTTGCGCGCTCGGCTCGCGCGTGCGCGTGCATCCCGCGCGCCGCCCTCCGCCCGCGCTTCCCGCAGCGCTCCCCGCCTTGCGCCTCCTGCGCCATCCTCCATCGCAACTACACGATTGGGCAGGGCTTTCGGCTTGAATCGCGCGCGATCATGCGCTACCATGGCCGATAAGTTCCTTTTTGTCTTCCAAGAAAGAAACCCCATCGCATTGCATTTCAACCTGTGACCCTTGCGCGCTTCCGCGCGCTTCCCACTGGAAAGCCTACGCATAAGGAGGATTGGGTGAAGTTTTTTCTTGACACCGCCGACCTGGACGAGATCGAGGAGGCGGCAAGCTGGGGCGCCCTTGCGGGCGTGACCACGAACCCCACGCTGTACGCGCGCACGGGCGGCAAGCTGTCCGATTTCCACAACCACATCAAGCGCATCTGCGACATCGTGGACGGGCCGGTTTCCGCCGAGAGCGTGGCCATGACGCGCGAGGAGATAGTGCGCGACGGCCGCGAGCTGGCCGAGATCGCCCCGAACGTGGTGGTGAAGGTGCCGACGATGGTGGAGGGCCTGGCCGCCACGCGCACGCTCGCCGACGAGGGTATCCCCGTCAACATGACGCTGTGCTTCAGCGTGCCGCAGGCCATCTTGGCCGCGCGCGCCGGCGCCCGCTACATCAGCCCGTTCGTGGGCCGCTTCGACGACATCTCCGAAGACGGCCTCGAGCAGCTGTCCAACGTGGTGTCGGCCATCGGCGGCTACGACTTCTCCGAAAGCACCGTGAACCACGAGCAGGTGGAGATCATCGCCGCGTCCATCCGCAGCGCGAACCACGTGACGCAGGCCGCCCTCATGGGAGCCGACATCGCCACGGTGCCGTTCGCCGTGCTCAAGAAGATGGTCCAGCACCCGCTGACCGACCGCGGCTTGGACGCCTTCATGAAGGACTGGGAGAAAGTGCAGAACGCATGAGCGAAAACGTTGCATCGACCGAGGCGGCGCCCGAGGCCGCAGCACCCGCTCCGCGCCGGCGCCGTTCCGTCGGCACGGGGGCGAAGTCGTCCAAGGCCAAGGCTGCCTCCGCCGACCGCTCCGAGAAGGCGGAGGGCGCGGCGGAGCGTCCCGAGAGGCAGGCGCGCACTCCCCGCAAGTCCGTGAAGGCGCCGGGCAAGGACACCTCCCAAAGCGCCGGGCAGGGCAAGCGTCAGGCCCAGGGCGGCAAAGGCGGGCCGGGCCAGGGCGGCCGCCAGAAGCAAAACGGCAACCGCCAGAAGCAAAACGGCGGCAACGGCAACCAGGGTCCGCGCCGCCAGCGCCGCCAGCACGGCAACCAGGGTCCGCGCGAGGTGCAGCCCAGCGTGTCGCGCGAGGAGCTGGCAAAGCTCAAGGTGGCCGAGCTGCGCGCGAAGGCCGCCGAGCTGGAGCTGGACGTGACGGGCCTGAAGAAGGCCGAGCTTGTGGAGGCCGTGTTCGCCGCCTGCGTGAAGGCCGAGGGCTTCATCGAGGTGTCGGGCATCTTGGACATCCTCGCCGACGGCTACGGCTTCCTTCGCACGCAGGGCTACCTGCCCAGCGAATCGGACTGCTACGTGGGCTTGTCCACCATCCGCCGCAACGGCCTGCGCAAGGGCGATCTTGTGGCCGGCCAGACGCGCCCGGCGCGCGAGAACGAGAAGTACGCGGCCATCCAGAAGGTGACGTCCGTCAACGGCGTGCCCGCAGAGGAGCTGGGCAACCGCGTGCGCTTCGGCGACCTCACGCCGGTGTACCCGGACGAGTGCCTCACCATGGAGCACGGCAAGAACACCGTCACCGCGCGCGTCATCGATTTGGTGAGCCCCATCGGCAAGGGTCAGCGCGGCCTGATCGTGAGTCCCCCGAAGGCCGGCAAGACCACCATCTTGAAGGATATCGCGGCCTCCATCAGCGCCAACAATCCCGAGGTGCACCTCATGTGCCTGCTTGTGGACGAGCGCCCCGAAGAGGTCACGGACATGCAGCGCTCCATCAAAGGCGAGGTGATCTCCTCCACGTTCGACATGCCCACCGAAAACCACATCGCCGTGTCGGAGCTTGTCATCGAGCGCGCGAAGCGCCTTGTGGAATGCGGCAAGGACGTGGTCGTCTTGCTGGACAGCCTCACGCGCCTTGCGCGCGCCTACAACCTGGCGCAGCCGGCGTCGGGCCGCATCCTGTCGGGCGGCGTGGACTCCACGGCGCTCTACCCGCCGAAGAAGTTTTTGGGCGCCGCGCGCAACATCGAGGGCGGCGGCAGCCTCACCATCTTGGCGTCGGCGCTGGTGGAGACGGGATCGAAGATGGACGAAGTCATCTTCGAGGAGTTCAAGGGCACCGGCAACATGGAGCTTAAGCTTGACCGCAACCTGGCCGACCGGCGCATCTTCCCGGCCATCGACCCGGTGGCCTCCGGCACGCGCAAGGAGGACTTGCTGCTCGATCCGCAGGAGGCGCCCCTCATCTGGGCCGTGCGCCGCATCCTGGCCAACACCAACTCCACCGAGCGAGCCATGGACATGCTCATCAAGTCGCTCAAGCAAACCGAGACGAACCAGGAGTTCTTGGTGCGCACCGCCAAAAAGGCCCAGCACACCAAAAACGACGGCATCGTGGAGTTCTAAAAGGCATTTGTCACGCCGCCGTCACCGAAGCGGAGGCGAGTCGTTCTATAATGGAGCGAACCGTGCGGAGCCGCGCTTTCGAGCGCGGCCCCGCAGCGCATGAGAGCCGTTGAGTACCGACCCCGTCCAAGGAGGGCCGATGTCCCAAGACAACAGCAATTGGCAGCAGCAGGTGTGGCAGCAGCCGCCCGCCCAGCCCGCGCCCCCGGTTGGCGCACCCTACGCCTACCAGCCCGCGCCGCCCAAGAAGAGCCGGGGGTGGATTGTGGCGTTGGTGGCCGTGGTGTTGGTGTTTGCCCTGATGGCCATGGGCATGTGGTCATGCACGTCCGTCATGTCCTCGTCCATGGGGTCCTTCGGCGCCTCCGCGGTCTCCGATGCGGACCTCCTTTCCTCCGACGCCGTGGGGGTCATCGACATCGACGGCGCCATTCAGTACGACGGCACCGTCTGCTCTCCCGAGGGCCTGAAAGAGCAGCTGGACCGCGCCGCCGACAACCCCCACATCAAGGCCGTGGTGCTGCGCGTCGATTCGGGCGGCGGCACGGCGACGGCGGGCGAGGAGATGTCCGCTTACGTGCGCGAGTTCTCCGAGGAGACGGGAAAGCCGGTGGTGGTGTCCAGCGCGTCCATGAACGCGTCCGCCGCCTACGAGATATCGTCCCAGGCCGACTACATCTTCACGGCCAAGACCACGGCTATCGGGGCCATCGGCACGGCCATGCAGATCACCGACCTTTCGGGGTTGCTGGAGAAGCTGGGCATCAGCGTGGACAACGTCACAAGCTCCGACAGCAAGGACTCCAGCTACGGCATGCGCCCGCTCACCGAGGAGGAGCGTGCCTACTACCAGAACATGGTCGACCAGATCAACGAGACGTTCATCCAGACCGTCGCCGAGGGTCGCGGCATGACCGAGGACGAGGTGCGCGCGCTGGCCACCGGCCTCACGTTCACCGGCATGGAGGCGGTCGAGAACGGCCTGGCCGACGAGCTGGGCACCAAGGAGGACGCGGTGGAGAAGGCCGCCGAGCTTGCCGGGATCTCCCGTTACTCCACGGTTTCTTTGGAAAGCTCCTCGAACAGCCTTTCCGGGCTGCTCGACCTCATGATGCTGGACAGCGAAAACGCGTCGGTCGAGAGGATCGCCGACGCCTTGAAGGAGTTGGACGGCGATGGCAACGTCATCCGCTAAGGGCGGACGCCCCTCCTGGCCCAAGCGGGCCGTCGTCACGGCGGGCATGCCCTACGGGAACAAGCCCCTGCATTTCGGTCACATCGCCGGCGTGTTCGTGCCGGCCGACGCGTTCGCTCGCTTTCTGCGCGACCGCATAGGCGCGGACAACGTGCGTTTCATCAGCGGCACGGACTGCTTCGGCTCGCCCATCAACGAGGGCTACCGCAAGCTGGTGGAGGCCGGCGAGTTCGACGGCACCATAGAGGAGTACGTGCGCGCGAACCACGACGCGCAGAAGGCGACGCTTGAGGCCTACGGCATCAGCCTGGACATATACGAGGGATCGGGCCTGGGCTACGCGGGAAGCGTGCACCAGCTGATCAGCGAGAAGTTCATAGAGAAGCTGCATGAGAACGGGCATCTGCAGCGCCGCAGCACGTTGCAGTTCTACGATGCGGAGGCGGGCACGTTCCTCAACGGCCGGCAGGTGACGGGGCGCTGCCCGGTCCAGGGATGCAAGTCCGAGCACGGCTACGCCGACGAGTGCGACCTGGGGCACAGCTACGCGCCCGAGGACCTCATAGCGCCCAAGTCCTCCCTCACCGGCTCCGTGCCCGAGATGCGTCCCGTGGAGAACTGGTACTTCGACCTGCCCTCCTTCGCGGGATTCTTGCGCGGGTTCGTCGACGATCTCGAGGCCGACCAGGAGGTGCGCGCCATCGTGCCCAAGACGCTCAGGGAGTTTTTGGCGCCGCCTGTCATCTACGTCAAAAACGAGCTGCGCGACGCCTACGAGGGCATTGCGGCCGACCTGCCGCCGCATGAGCTGCGCGAGCCCGAGAAGGGCAAGCAGAGCTTCGAGATAGAGTTCTTTGACATCGACGCCCGCGACGCCGCGCGCGAGGCGCTTTCCCGCGCCGGCATCCGCTTCCGCACGGGCAAGGCGCTCGTGCCCTTCCGCATCACGGGCAACATCGAGTGGGGCGTGGCCGCTCCGGTCATCGACGGGCTGGAGGGGCTCACCGTGTGGTGCTGGCCCGAGAGCCTGTGGGCGCCTATGTCGTTCACCATGGCCGTCAACGACCAGATGGGCCTGCCGCGCGGCAGCTGGCGCGACTGGTGGTGCTCGGAGGACGCCGAGGTGTACCAGTTCATCGGGCAGGACAACCTGTACTTCTACGGCGTGGCGCAGCCCGCGCTCATCGAGGCGCTGCGCCCCGGCGACATCATGACGCCCGGCCCCACGGACCGGCCCATCCGCCAGACCAGGCTCATCGCCAACCACCACATCCTGTTCGGGGACAAGAAGGCCTCCTCGTCCGGCGCGGTGAAGCCGCCTGCGGCCGACGAGCTGCTGGAGCACTACACCGTCGAGCAGCTGCGCGCCCACTTTTTGGCGCTTGGGCTGGACCAGAAGTCGGTGGGCTTCAAGCCCAAGCCCTACCTGGCCTCCCCCGAGGAGCTGGACGATCCGCGCGTGGCCGATCCGGTGCTCAAGGAAGGCGCGCTGCTCACCAACGTGTTCAACCGCCTGGCCCGCAGCTGCTTCTACGAGGCCCAGAAAAGCTTCGAGGGCCACTTGCCCTTGGGGAAGGTGTCGCCCGAGGCGCTGGACAAGGCGCACGAGACGATGCGCGCCTACGAGTCGGTCATGCACCGCGCCGAGCTGCACACCGTCATGTCCATCATGGACGAGTTCATCCGGTGGGCGAACAAGCACTGGTCCGACGGCATACGCGCGGCTGAGAACGAGGGGGACGAGGCGGCCCGCCGCCAGGTGCTTGTCGACTCGTTTTACCTGCTGCGCGTGGCCACGCTGCTCATGCACCCGGTTGTGCCCGCGGCCACCGAGAAGATCTGCGACTACCTGAGCTTCGAGTTCGACGACTTCTTCAGCTGGAACTACGACTTCGACAACGTGGACGAGCTGTGCAGCGCCGGCGAGATCACCGAGGGGCGCCATCGCATCCGCCAGCTCCCTCCGCGCTTCGACTTCTTCCAGAAGCACCCGAGCCAGCGCCGATAGGGGCAGCGGTGCTTCGCGTGGACATCTACACCGACGGGGCGGCCCGGGGCAATCCGGGCCCGGGCGGCTACGGGGCCGTCCTGCGCTTCGTGGACCGCAACGGGCGCGTGCACGAGAAGGAGCTTTCGCGGGGCTTCGAGCGCACGACGAACAACCGCATGGAGCTTCTGGGGGCCATCGCGGCGCTCGAGGTGCTGAAAAGCCCCTGCGAGGTGACGCTCTACACCGACTCCCAATACGTTGCCAACGCGTTCAACCAGCACTGGGTGGACGGGTGGCTCAAGCGCGGCTGGAAGAACGCGAAGAAGGAGCCCGTCAAGAACGAGGATCTGTGGAAGCGCCTGCTTGCGGCCAAAAGCCCCCATCGCGTGTCGTTCGTGTGGGTGAAGGGGCATGCCGGCCATCCCGAGAACGAGCGGTGCGACCGGCTTGCCACGGCGGCCGCCGACGGACCGGGCCGTGCAATTGACGAGGGCTTTCCGGGCTAGGGCTTAGGGCTTGGGCGACTCGGCCGCCTTGCGTGCCCTCACCGCTCAACCGCTTTAGCGATGAGCTTGCGCAGCTCGTCGATGCCGACCCCCTTCGCCGACGAGCAGGCGATGATCGGCACGTCGGCGTCCAGGCCAAGCTGGCGCTTGACGGCCGCTTTCTGCCTTTGGCGCTGCTGGTTGCTGATCTTGTCGGCCTTCGTCAGCGCCACGGCGAAGGGAAGCCCCGTCTCCTGCAGGAAGGACACCATGCTCACGTCCAAATCGGATGCAGGATGCCTGATGTCGATCAGGCTGATCACCAGCGCCATGTCGCGCTCCTGGTTGAAATAGCCCTCGATGAGCTCCGACCAGCGGCCCTTCTCGGCTTTCGACACCTTGGCGTAGCCGTATCCCGGCAGGTCCACGAAGCGCACCCCTTCGCACGTGAAGAAGTTGATGGTGGAGGTCTTTCCCGGCGTCTGCGACACCTTGGCCAGGCTTTTGCGATTGAACAGCTTGTTGAGCAAGGATGATTTTCCCACGTTCGAGCGGCCGGCGAAGGCCACTTCCGGCATGGTGGAGGGTGGCAGCTGGGAAGAGATGCCGAACGAGCGCTCGAAGGCGACGTTGTTGATGTTCATGAGGGCTCCTTGGGGTCCTGCCCGCGCCCGGGCGGGGCGGGGCGCGCGTCCGCCCATGGTAGCGCACGGAAGCGCGTTTGGCGCGCGCCGTGCGGGAAAACCCGCGGCTTTCCACGCTTTGGAGCGGCGAAGCGGCGGGCTTCCCGTTTCCGGGCAAGTGCGCGAAAGGGCCTCGTGCCGGGTTGGTCGCCGCCCGCGAAACCGCGCATCGGGGGCGTACGGTGCGGTTCGGAGGCGGCGGTTCGCGCGCGTCCGCTCGTGGCCCCCTGGCGGGCGTGAAGAACGGCGCGCGCCAGGCGTCCGCTTGCGGCGCGCCTTCGCTCAACGGCGCTTGCGGCCCGTGTACATGGCCAGGGCCATGCAGGCGAGCGCTGCCCATGCCCAGAACCGGTGCTGCTTCATGGCGTCTCCCTCCTTTCGGCTTCGGCGCGGCCCGCTCGGCGCGCGGGCCGCTGGGTGCGGAGAAGTTTCCCTTCGTTGACTTCTTTCGGGAAAGCAATTATCCTTTAAAAGTTAGTAGTATGCAACTTCAAAGCGAGGCTGCACGAGGGCGGGAAACCGCAGGAAAGGGGTTCGCATGGACTTTCCCAAAAGGAGCGGATGGCTGGTCGGCGCAGGGTTTTTGCTGGGCACGCTGGGCGTGAAGGCGCTCACCAGCCCCACGGCCAAAAAGTGCTACGTGCAGGGGGTGGCCACGGGGCTGCGCGCCAAAGCGGCCTACGAGGGCATCGTCGAGCAGGCCAAAGCCGAAGTGGACGACATCGTGGCCGAGGCGAGCTACCTCAACGCTTGCGCCATGGCGCCTGCGGAGGCGCCCGAGGACGGGGCCGAGCAGCCCAAGAAGGCCCCGAAAGCCGGCGGCTCCAAGGCCGCGAAGTAGTCCGCCATGGACTATGTCGTGGTGAGCGAGGTGCCGGGCCGGCTGCGCGTCAAGCTGGCGGGCCCGGTCCCCGCCGCCGACCTTGACGCGCTGCATCGGGCACTGGCGTCGTGCCCGCTGGTTGACCGGGCGACCGTCTACCCCCGCATCGGCAGCGTCGCCCTGGCGTACCGGCGCGCCGAAGGGGCTTACGAGCGCGTGCTCGCCCATTTGGACGGGCTTGACGCCCAGGCGGTCGAGCGGGAGCGATCGGGATTGGGTTTGGAGCTGGCGCCGCGCTCGCAAGCGCTGCTCATGGATCTGGCGGTGCTTGCGGGTTCGCACTTCGCGCGGCGCTTGCTCCTTCCCAAGCCCGTGGCGGCCCTCGTGACGCTTTGGCGCTACCGGCGGTTTTTGGCGGCGGGTGCGCGTTCGCTGCTCAGCCGCCGCCTGGACGTCCCCGTCTTGGACGCTGCGGCCATCGGCGTGTCGTTTCTCAAGCGGGACCCCAAGACGGCCGGGCAGACCATGCTTTTGCTTGATGCGGGCGAGACGCTGGAGGAGTACACGCGCGCCCGCTCGGAGGGCGCGCTCGTGAACGCGCTGCTGGACCTTCCCGAGACGGCTCAGCTTCTTGACGGCGGCCAGGAGCGCCAGGTGCCCGCTTCGGCGCTGGCGCCGGGGGACCTCGTGGCCGTGCGCACGGGCATGCCCGTGCCGGCGGACGGGCGGGTGGTGCGCGGCACCGCGCTCGTGAACCAGTCCACGCTCACCGGCGAGCCTCTGGCCGTGGAGCGCTCGGCGGGCGACGACGTGTTCGCCGGCACCGCTGTGGAGGACGGCGAGGTCGTCGTGGAGGTGAGGTCCGCTTCGTCCGAGACGAAGCTGCGCTCCATCGTGTCGCTGGTGGAGCTGTCCGAATCGCAGAAGTCGCAGGCCCAGTCGCGCATGGAGCGGCTCGCCGACCGCATCGTGCCGTGGAGCTTCCTTCTGGCCGGGGCGGTGGCGCTTCTCACCCGCAGCCTGGAGAAGACCTCGGCGGCGCTCATGGTGGACTACTCGTGCGCTTTGAGGCTGACCAGCTCCATCGCGGTGCTCTCGGCCATGAGCCAAAGCGCCCGGGCCGGCTTCACCGTCAAGGGCTCGAAGCACTTCGAGGCCATGGCCGTCGCCGACACCGTCGTGTTCGACAAGACCGGCACGCTGACCGAGGCCACGCCCGAGGTCGGCTGCGTGCTGGCGCTGGACGGATGGAACCGCCGCGAGGTGCTGCGGTTGGCGGCGTGTCTGGAAGAGCACTTTCCGCATCCGGTGGCGCGCGCGGTGGTGCGCGAGGCGGCGCGGAAGAACCTCAGGCACCGCGAGCGGCACGCCGAGGTTGACTACATCGTGGCGCACGGCATTGCCTCGTCGCTTGGGGGCAAGCGCGTGGTCATCGGCTCGGAGCACTTCGTGGTGGGCGACGAAGGGGTTCCCGTTTCCGAAGAGCAGCGGGCGCGCGTGGCCGCCGAGACGGAGGGCATGTCGCCTCTGTACCTGGCCGTGGACGGCGAGCTGGTGGGGGTCCTCGGCATCCGCGACCCGCTGAAGGAGGGCGTGGCCCAGGCCGTGGGGGATCTGCGCGCGCTCGGCTTCGAGCGCGTGATCATGCTCACGGGCGACAACGAGCGCACCGCCGCCCTCATCGCCAAGGCGGCCGGCGTGGGGGAGTTCGCGGCCAACCTGCTCCCGGAGGACAAGCACGCTTTCGTGGAACGGCTCAAAGCCGAGGGGCGGCGCGTGGTCATGGTGGGCGACGGCGTGAACGACGCCCCCGCGCTTTCCCTGGCCGATGTCGGGATAGCCATGGGGCAGGGCACCGCCGTGGCCAAGGAGGTGGCCGACATCACGTTGGCGGGCGGCGATCTGGGCGCCATCGTGGCGCTGCGACGCATGAGCATGGGGCTGATGGAGCGTTTGGACGCCTCCTTCAAGGAGGTCGTGGGCATCAACACGGCGCTTCTGGCGGCCGGCATCGGCGGCGTCGTCTCGCCGCAGGCCTCCTCCCTTCTGCACAACGCCTCCACCGTGGCGCTCAGTCTGCGAAACAGCGCGGCGTATCCGCGGTAGGGCCGCGCAGGGCGGCCGGGCGAGGGGCGCGCTCGTCGGGCGGGTCCCTCGCGCGTCGCAGCGCCGCGGCCGGCGGCTCCGGCGGCCTTCTCGCGCCTGACCTTGTGCGATGACCTCGCGCGAGCCTCCTGCGGGACTTCTCCGCATCACGGCCCTTGCAAATCTTTGGAGGCGTGGTACAATTCAACGGTTTCTGATTACGCATGCTCGTGCGACCCGCTCCGCCAGTGGCCAACCGGAAAAGGCTGCGGAAGCAGGGGATGACCGCGGGCAGAGGACTAACGAATGGAGAGAGTCATGACGAAGGTCAGCATTCAGACGCTGCTCGACGCCGGCGCGCATTTCGGGCACCAGACCCGCCGCTGGAACCCCAAGATGAAGCCGTACATCTTCGGCAACCGCGGGGACATCTACATCATCGATCTCAAGCAGACGCTCGTGGGCTTGGACAACGCCTACACCTTTGTGTCCGAGATCGCCCGCAAGGGCGGCACCGTGCTGTTCGTGGGCACGAAGAAGCAGGCTCAGGAGGCCGTGGCCGACGCCGCCAACCGCTGCGGCATGCCCTACGTGAACGCCCGCTGGCTCGGCGGCATGCTGACGAACTTCGTCACCATCCGCTCCCGCGTGACCCGCATGGAGGAGCTTGAGGCCATGGAGGCCGACGGCCGCATGGCGCTTCTGCCCAAGAAAGAGCAGATCCTGCTGCGCAAGGAGCTTTCCAAGCTGCAGACCAACCTCAACGGCATCCGCAACATGAAGCGCGTGCCCGACGCCGTGTTCGTGATCGACACGAACCGCGAGGAGATCGCCATCCGCGAGTCCCGCCGCCTGGAGATCCCCGTGGTGGGCACGCTCGACACGAACTGCGATCCGGACGATGTGGACTACGGCATCCCCGCCAACGACGACGCCATCCGCTCGGTCCGCCTGCTGGCCGACTTCGTGGCCGACGCCGTGCTCGCGGGCGTGGGCGTGCCGGTGACGGCAGCCGAGATGGAGGGCGCCGCCGCGCCCGCCGAGGAGGCGCCTGCCGCGGCCGAGGAGACGGTCGTGGAGGTTGTCGAGGAGGTTGCGGTTGCCGAGGCTCCGGCCGAGGCCGCCGAGTAAACGCGTATCGAACGAACGCGTCCGCCCGCCGCACGGGGGCGGACGCTCGCCGTTTCCGCGCGCTTTGGGCGCGCGGTGCCAAGAGAAAGGGAACAACGTGGCTGACATCACCGCTTCCATGGTCAAGGAGCTTCGCGAGATGACCGGCGCCGGCATGATGGAGTGCAAGAAGGCGC
>NZ_CBDTNW010000072.1:0-5799 GCF_965361815.1 Rubneribacter sp. | reverse complement strand
ACGGGGATAACGTCACCACTCTGCTGTCACTGTGCTGCTGTCACTCCTGCTGTCACTCTGCTGTCGCTCCTGCTGTCACTCTGCTGTCACTCTGCTGTCGCTCCTGCTGTCACTCTGCTGTCACTCTTGTCCGCTGCCACCTGGTGACGTTATCCCGGTGACGTTATCCCCGTCCTGCTGTCACTCCGCTGTCACGTGTGGTGACGTTATCCCCGTCCCGCTGTCACGCCGCTGTCACGCCGCTGTCACGCTGCCGCTGTCACGCTGCTGTCACGGTGCGTCACTCTCGCTGGGGCCTCTTTCCGTTCGCCCCATGGCCGATCTCTGCCGGGTTCATGAGCGCACCGCCCCGTCCGGAGGACCGGTGCGGATTGAACACCACGTTCGGACCCGTCTCGTTCGTCAGCTCACCCAGCGCGTCAACTTCGCCGTGCGCCGCGCGCAAATCCTCGATGGGGCCGAACTCGATGGCGCGCACCGGACACGCCTTGACGCACGTCGGGTCGGGCACGCCTCCCTCGGCGAGATCGGCGCACATGACGCACTTGTGCGAGAGTCCATCGGCCATTCGCGCCGGATGGCCATAAGGGCAGGCCGCTTCGCAGGACATGCAGCCAACGCACGCACCCTTGTCGTTGTCCACAATGCCCGTCTCCGGATCCTTCCGCATGGCGTCCGTAGGACACGCCTCCACACAAGAGGGGCTCTCGCACTGTCCGCAGGTCACAGACACGTAGTAGCAGAAGACCGTGTTGATAAACGCGCCGTCGGCGTCCGTTTCCCACGCGCCGCCGCCAAACTCGAACACCGTGCGGAACTTCTGTGGAACCTCCAGATCGTTGCGGTCGAAGCACGAGGTCATGCACGCCTTGCAACCTATGCAGATGTCCGTGTTCACATAGAATCCGTATTGGGTCATGACTCGCCCCCTTTACGCCTTGCGTCTCGTGCCGTTCGCCCCGCGCCCTGCACCTTCTCGATCCTGCAGAGGTTGGAGTGCACGCCGTTGCCCTTCGAAATGGCCGTGGGCCGCTGCGAAGTCAGCACCGAGATGCATCCTCCCAGATCAAGGTTGTCCACACTGCCCAGTTTGCCAACGTCGCGGCTCTCGGGGCTGTACCACGCGCCCTGCGGAATGGACACTACGCCGGGCATAATGCGCTCGGTCACCTTGGCCGCGATCTTCACGCGGCCACGCTTGGTGGACACAATCACCTCGTCGCCGTTCTCCACACCCAAGCCGGCGGCATCCCGCGCGTTGATCCAGCACTGCTGCGGCGCCACGGACTCAAGCCAGTCCACGTTGCCGTACGAGGAATGCGTGCGCGTTTTGGCGTGATGGCCGATCAGCTGGAAAGGGTAGCCCTTTCGTGTCTCCGCATCCCCGTATCCTTCGAAGCTTTCGTACCATACGGGACACGGGGTGATCTGGTCCAGGCCGTCCTCGGGCACAAAGCCGGCAGCCGTGAGGTCCCACTGCTTGGAGATGTTGTACGCCTGCTTGGAGAACACCTCGTACTTACCGGAGGGCGTGGGCAGCGCCTTGGGGGCGTGCACCTGGGGTTCGTGACAATCGGCTCGCTTGAACAGGCCCGTTTCCTTGAACTCCTCGAAGCTGTCCGGAAGGTCCTCGCCGGCGTTCTTGCCTTTTTCGTAGCACCAGCGCACCCAGTCCTCCTGGGATTTGCCCTCGGTGAATTCCTCGGCCACGCCCAGCTCCTCGGCCAGAAGCGAGCAGATCTCGTAGACGGGCTTGCACTCGAACAGCGGGTCGATGGCAGGGCTTTCGCACAGGACGAAGCCCGCCCACGCGGCGCCGCCCTGCACCACGTCCGTCTCCTCGAAGCTGGTGGTGCCCGGCAAAATGTAGTCGGAGACCATGGCCGTGGGCGTCAGGTACACATCGCAGGTGACCACGCAGCGCAGACCGGAGTCTTTCTCGTCAGGCAGGTTGTAGATGCGCAGGCAGTCGTTGATGTCGGCATGCTGGCCCATCATGACGTTGGAGCCGTAGTTCCAGATGAACTTGACGGGGGCTTTCAGGCTGATCTCGCCGGGAGTTTCGGCTAAAAGCAGGTTGCCCTCGTCGTCGTAGCGGCGAATGCCCCAGGTGGCGTCGTTCATGGATCGATAGTCCTCGATAGCGCGAAACCACCCGAAAAACGGGATGCAGGTTCTCACCGTGTTTTTCTCGGGGAAGCAGTCCAGCCCGGTCGGCACGTTGCAGGCCACGCCGCCCACAGCCTCGCGCGCGCCCGAGCCGCCGCCGGAGATGCCCACGTTGCCGGTGATGGCCGCGATCAGGCCGATGGCGCGCGCGGAGTTGCCGCCGTTGAAATGGCGTTGCGGACCCCAGCCCTGAATGGTGGCCGTGGGGCCGTTCACGTACAGCTCGGCCAGCGCGCGAATGGTGCCGGCCGGAACGCCGGTGATGGCTGCGGCCCACTCGGGGGTCTTTGGGCCCGAACCCTCGTAGGCGCCGGTGCCGTTGAGGTATGCCTCGTAAGACAGGTCCTCCTCAACCGCCAGCGCACCCTCCTTGTCGAAGCCGAAGAACACGTTGCTCGCAGGCTCGCCCTGCTTCACGTCTTCCAGGAAGGTGTCGGAGTAGAAGCCGATGAACCGCTCGCGGATAAACGCCTCGTCAAGCATGCCGTTGGCGTGGAGGTACTGCACCATGCCGGCCACGAGCGCCGCGTCCGTGCCGGGACGGATGGGCACCCACGTGGTGGCCGCGCCCACGACGGTGTCGGACAGATGCGGATCCACCACCACGATGTTGACCTTGGGGTTTCGCAGGCGCACCTGCGTAACGAGGTGCATCATGCCCGAGCCGGACATGCGGGTGTTGGCCGGATTGTTGCCGAACAGCACGATGTTTTTGGAGTTCACGAGGTCGGCAGCCTCATTGTTGGCGTGGGCGTCGCCGTTGAGCAGCGGAAGCTCCCGGCTGATCTGACTTGCGGAGTACGTGCCGTAATGGCGCAGATAGCCGCCCCAGCAGTTCATCATGCGGGCGAACACGGTGCCATCGGGCGGCCACGACTTTGCCACGACGCCGTCCATCCGGCCGGTGCCGTACTGAAGGTAGAAGGCGTCGTTGCCGTACTCCTCCTTGATGCCCTTCATGATGCCGGCGATCTCGCGGATGGCGACCTCCCACGATATCTCCTCGTAAACGCCCTGGCCGCGCTTGGTGCCCGCCACGCGCCGCAGCGGTTTTCGGAGACGCGTCTCGTTGTGGACGAGGCGGCGGGCCGTCCGGCCGCGCACGCAAGGACGCAGCTGGAAAACGCGGCCGGGGCCGAAGCCGTCCGACCCCTCGTCGTCGCCCTCCACGCGCACGATGACGCCGTCTTTCACATACAGCTTGAGCGGGCAGCGGTTTCCGCAGTTCGCATGGCAGGCGTTCCACACCACCTTGTCGGAGGAGAACGGCTTGGCGCCGACGGCCCTGACTTGCCCCTCCTTGGCATAGGCGTCATCGGCCCGCTTCGACGCACCGCCGCCCGGCGCAGCTTTGGCGCCCAAGGCGCCCTGTGCCGAAACCGAGCGACAGCCAACGCCTATGGACGGGTTTTCCCTGGTAGCGGGCACGCCTTCTCCTTTCTTCCTCATCTGCGCGCCCGACCCTGCGCGCTGGCGCGACGGATCGGGCAGATGCGGCGGCCCCCCGGCGGGGCAATCGGCCCCTTGGCCCTCGGCGGCACGGGAAACCTCCAAGCCGCATCGCACACGATTCTAGATTTTAAGGGCTTGCCCGAAAAACCTCCCCCGCCCGCCTGAATCTTTCATATCGAATTCTCATCAAAATATTGCGAGGCAAAAGCGAGGCGAGGAGGGATGAAGGGGGCGAAGAGTGGGGGATGAGGAAGCGAAGAAGTTCGAAGGCTTGGAAACCCTCGTATGCACAGCCCGAAATCACCCGTGTCCCAAGCGCTCAAACAGTTCCGCACCTTTAGCGCGCGTTCGCTTTTTAAAAAGAATCAAGGAGTTTGAAAGAAATCAAGCGTAGGATGGGCGCATCATTGCGAAGCGAGGTTGCCATGCCCTACGAAGAAAACCCTTTTACTCCGACATTCGGGGAAGTTCCTGCCTATATGGCGGGCCGTGCGCAGCTCATAGGCGACATGATAACCGCGTTCGAGCGCAGCGGAAGAAGCCCCGACCTCTCCACGGTCATCTCCGGTGCGCGAGGTACTGGCAAGACGGCCCTGCTTTCCCTGATAGCTGAAGAAGCTCGCAAGCGAGGGTGGATTGCCGTGGGCGTTACAGCCCTTCCGGGTATGTTGGAGGATGTAGAGGAGCGAACGCTTGAAGCCGCAGAACACCTTGTCGCTCCCGACGTGGAAAGCCGTATCACCGGCATCGGAATAGCCCAAATTGTCAATGCGGAATGGGAGCACTCGGACCGAGCGCGCGGCAATTGGCGCACCCGCATGAACCGTATCCTCGATGCACTAGCCGAAACCGACACGGGACTGCTTATCGCCGTTGACGAGGTGCAGCCCGATCTTGACGAGATGATTCAGCTCGCAGCCGTGTACCAGCACTTCGTTCGTGAGGGACGCAAGGTGGCCCTCCTCATGGCCGGCCTGCCGCACAGCATATCCACCCTACTCCAGGACAAAACGGTGTCGTTTTTGCGCCGATCCGTCAGCCATCATTTGGGACGCGTGGACAATTGCGAAATAGAAGACGCCTTCGCCAAAACTGTTCGCTCGGGAGGACGGACTATTCAGAAAAAGGCGCTCAACAAAGCCGTGAGGGCGATAAACGGATTCCCATTCATGATGCAATTGGTTGGCTATCGGTCGTGGGAGCAGGACCCGCTCGCGCCCAAGGTGACCGTCGAGCACGTGGAACTCGGCATATCCATTGCCGAAAAAGAACTGAAAGCGCGCGTGCTTGATTCCACCTACCGCAGCCTGTCGGACGGTGACATCAGGTTTCTGCGCGCCATGCTCGCCGATGAGGGCGAAAGCCGCATGGCCGATATCGTCGCACGGATGGGCGTGTCGGCATCCTACGCGGGCCAATACCGAAACAGGCTCCTCGCCCACGGCGCAATCGGCGAGCGAAGGCGCGGCGTGGTGGCTTTCGAGCTGCCAGCGTTTCGGGATTACTTGATTGAGCAGGAGCTGTGAGAACCTGGTAGTGCCGGACGACTCGTCAAACGGTCGGAAAAACATCCAAGGTAGCTAAAAGCAGCGTGCTACGCTTCCGATGGCTCCCGCTATGAGAAGCGCGTGGACGCGAAGGGGCGCGAGAGCGAGCCCGTGTGCATAGATGGAGAGATTCCGTTCGAGGTGCCAGACGGGTGGGAGTGGGCGAGGCTCGGGTGTCTTTTATTCAATCGCGATGCGGAGCGCGTCCCGCTGTCGGTCGCTATGCGTGAACGTCTTGAAAAGAAATACGACTATTATGGTGCATCTGGCGTGATAGATGCTGTTGACGGATATCTATTCGATAAGCCCCTACTGCTTATCGGGGAAGATGGAGCAAACCTTGTTAATCGTTCCACGCCGATTGCTTTCATCGCGCGAGGCAAATACTGGGTAAACAATCATGCACACGTGCTGGATAGCGTAGAGGAAACGCTTCTTGTATATGCCGCTCTTTTCGTCAACGCAATATCACTCGCGCCTTATATCACCGGTACAGCGCAGCCCAAGATGAATCAAGAGCGTATGAATTCTATTCTTGTTGCTGTCCCGCCCCTCGCCGAGCAGCGCCGCATCGTCGCCAAAGTCGAAGAGCTCATGCCTCTGGTGGGCGAGTACGGCAAGCTGGAAAGCG
>NZ_CBDTNW010000071.1:0-7802 GCF_965361815.1 Rubneribacter sp. | reverse complement strand
CACCACGCGCTCCTCCTCGTTCAAGTACCTCACCCCGTAGGGGCAGGCCATGGCGCAGAACTGGCAGCCGATGCACTTCGATTTGTCTATCTGCACCGTGCCATCCTCAAGCTTGTGCGAAGCCCCTGTGGGGCACACGTTCACGCATTCGGGATTCTTGCAGTGCTGGCAACCAACAGGAAGGAAGTAGAGTTCGGCATCGCGGGCCCTCGTTGCCCCGGAGGGCATGTTCGGCCCCACCCTCAGCACCTTGTTCCAGTAGCTTCCAATAGGCACCTCGTTGACCGCCTTGCATGCGACCGAACATGCAAGGCATCCGACGCACCTGTTCAGATCGGTGACGATAGCGTACTGAGCCATGGCGTCACGCCTCCTTCCTTATCTCGTAATCGGGCAGCCATTCCTTCAGACGGGGGTCCGAGGAATCATGGATGATCTCCGTCCCGTCGTCGCCACAGGGAACGGGATTACCGAACGGCGAGTTCTCCGGCGTGGCCTTGTAGATGTTCACCGGATAGGCGCGCAACTGAGACGCGCCGCAGATGGGGTCTTGGGCGTCTTTGTACACAAGGCAGTTGATGCCGCTTAGCTTAAACCCCTTGTCCGCCTGCTCAAGCTCGGGGTACCACCAGGAATGCTCGCAGTTGACCACGCCCCGGTTGATGCCGCTGTACAGGTCGGCAACCTGGCGCACCTTGCCGTTGTCGTTCTCTATCCACACCCAGTCACCTTGCTCGATGCCCAGCTCGGCTGCGTCCTCGGGGTTGATCTCGATGCGAGGCGCAGGCCACAGCTCACGGCACCACGGCAGCTGGCGGTGCTCGCTGTGGAAGTACACGGGAATGCGGCGGCCAGTGGTCATGTTGAAGGGGTACTTCTCGTACAGCTCCGGCGTGGAAACGGGGCTGAGCGGCGGTTCCTGGTACACAGGGAACTCGTCTTGCCCCATATACGACTCCAAAATGGTCGACCAGAACTCGGCCTTCATAGTGGGCGTGCCCATGCCCGGCACGTAATCGAGGGGAGCGACGCTCATGCTGTCCTTCTGGCGAAGGTATCCCACGGTGTAGCGCCTATAGGTTCCGTAGCGCTCCGGGAACATCTCCTTGGCATCCGACCAGCCGTTTTCCGTGAAGTTGCGCTCGTACTCCTCCCATGACGGAGCAAGGTCCTTCACGCAGTAGCTCAGCGTTTCCTCGAAGGGGCGGTCCCACGCGTCGCCGCCATCGGAGGTGTCGTACCACGGAATGCCCATCTCCTTGTAGCAGTCGATGAGGATCTCCGGATCGGACTTGCAGTCCGCAGGCGGCTCGACGCATCGGACGTTGGCCCCGTACGCGCCGGACGCGCCCTGCGACACGCGCGCCCAACCGGGGATCTCAATCCAATGCTCGGCCGGCAGCAAGATGTCGGCAAGGTTCACCGTGGGGGCGTACCACAGGTCAATCGCCACCATAAAATCCATCTGCATGAGCGCTTCCCACGCGTACAAGCTGTTCGACTGGTGCATGAAGTCGCCCGTCTCCATGACGCACCCCTTGATGGGATACGGTTCGCCGGTGTGCGCGGCATCCCACACCGAGGTGCAGTCGGCCCAGGAGTCCCACCACCGCGTCATGGGGAACTTGTCGGCGCCACAGATCTTCGCACGCTTCTCCCAGTTGGGCACGGAAGACGACGTGCTGGGAGTGCACGGGCCCTTCGGCCCGCTGATGACGGCCGGCACACGCGTGATGCCGCGGTTGCCGCCAGGAGTGTCGTAATTGTCGGTCATAAACGACAGCAGGTAGATGGCGCGGAACGTTTGGATGGCGCGGCCCACCTGCTCGGGAGCCAGCTGGGCGTTCAAGCCGCCGTTGCCGTGGCGGGGGTCGATGCGCGTGGCCCAGGCCAAACACGCGTCCTCTATGAGCTGCGGATCAAGGTCGCACACCTCGGCCGTGCGCTCGAGCGTCCACTCCTGAACCACCTCGTCCCAGTACTTCTGGAACACGGGCTTCGCCTTCGCGGTGCGGCCGTCTTTGAGCGTGACCTCGAACTCGCCCCACAGCGCCGGATCGATGTCCACGGGGAAAGGCTGCACGTCGGGAACCCATCCGCCGCGCTCGTACTCGAAGCCCTCGTCCATCTTGACGTCGTGCTCGGTCTGCCCTTCCCACATGCCAACCTTCTCGTCGGCGTCGAAGTAGGTCAGACGTCCGTTGATGTTGTCCCACACCATGAAGCGCAGATACGAACCGCCCTCCACCAGGTCGGACTCCTTCAGCAGCCTCGTTTTCAGCTCGAAGCCCGCCGAGCAGTTCAGGCTGGCCGCCGGACCGCCCGTGGGCTCGATGTCCTCGCAGTACAAAAACGGAGCGTTGCTCCACCGCTTCACGATCAGATCGTCGTAGAGCTCTTTCTCCATGACGATGCGCGTCCAGCCCAGCGCCAGCGCCGCATCGGAGCCGGGACGCAGGTCCAGGTGGTAGTCGGCCTCCTTGCCCAGGTTGGTCTTGCGCGGATCGATGCTGATGTAGGTTTGCGCGCGATGCGCCGTCTCGGCCACCACGCGGCACGAGTCATCGTAGTTCGACTGCGTCTGCTCGGTGCCCCACTGCACGAACACGGCCGGATGATCGACATTGGCCTGGAAGAAGATGCCGTTTTCGATGGTCAGCGAGCCCGCCTCGCGGCGCGGGCCTTTGCAGATCTGGTTCGCGCCCACGTCGTTGATGCCGCCGAGCGGTTTGGTCAGGCAGCTGCCTCCCATGGCCCACATGCGGCTGGTGCCGCGCGTGTTGATGAGCGTTTCGCCGCCGTAGCGGTCGGCCACCTCTTGCAACTTCCTCACCGTTTCGGAAATCGCCTCGTCCCACGAGATGCGGACCCAGCCGGGATCGGCCGCGTCCTTCGGGTTGGTGCGCTTCATGGGATGGTAGATCCGGTTCGGGTGGTACGCGGCCTGGATGGACGATTGGGACTTCGTGCAGCAGTTGCCGCCGGAATGCCACGCCGTCTCATCGCCCTCGACGCGGACGGCTCGGCCATCCTGAACCGTCACCCACACGCCGCACTCCATCTTCCCGCACGCGCGGCAGGCGGTTCGAACGCGCTTGACCTCGCCCGTCTGCGCGGGCTTGTCCGTCTCGGCCAACGCCGACGGCGCCCCTCCCGCACCGGACAGGGCCGCCGCGGCACCCGTGACCGCAGCGAGCTTCACGAAGCCCCTTCGACTGAGCAGAGCGCTCAAGGGTTTGCCCATAGTCTTCCTCCTTCGGTTCCTGCATGCCCGGTCGCCCGCAGCCGGACGACCCGTCGAGCGAAGCATTTCACGGAGGAGGTGGGGCGTCTATTCTCAGTTTCTTATGGTTTCGCCTCTGCGGCATGGCTGCAGATTTGCTCGTATCGATGCCCGCGCGCCGAAACGGACTACCATAGTTTTATATGTATTTTCTGTTTCACCAGATGAGGGGCGTTCATTGCAGTCTGAAAGGTCGCTCGGCCCTTCTGCTTGTCGTGATATGATCGCCCCCGACGGAATGATTCCGACGATGGGGGAACCATGGTTTTCGATGATGGAGGCGATTGCAAAAACGCAAGGGGAGGACGGCACTCGGGAGCTTTGGCGCCCATTGCGCGCAGATCGCTTCTGTACGCGTCGTTCATGCTTTGGTCGTTTCTGCTCCTCTTCAAACCAAGCCTGATCGTCGCCCAGACCGAATCCATCGAGCAAGACTTCCTCACGGCGGCCACCGTTGCGGAGGTGATCGCGCTTGCAACGTTCCTGCTGTTCCGCGCGCCCCTTTCGCGCCTCATAGCCTCGCGATGGGCTGCGCCCGCCGCGTGTTGCGCATGCTTGCTGGCCACTATGTCGTTTTTTGCGGCGGCGTCGTTTTTTTCGGGGGCGCTGCTGTACGCGGGCGCCTTGTGCGTGGGATGCGGATCGTCCGTGCTTCTCCTGCGCATCGGAGCCATCTTGGCGCGCAACCAGGAAAAGCTCCTTGTCGAGCTCACCGTGGGCTTCGCCGTCTCCCTGACGCTCGGCGCCGCGCTGCTGGTAACTCCCGCCCCTGTGGGCCAAGCAGCCGCGCTCGCGTCGCTTGTCGCGCACGGCGCCCTCTCCTTCGCCCTGGATGAAAACGGCCCGCGCGCAGGCGATGCGCCGGATGCGCCCAGAAGCGACCGGATCGCCTTGGCCCCCGGGCTCTTCAAAGCCCTGTTCTGCGTGTTCCTCTTCCGTTTTGAGAGCGCTTGCCTGGTGGTGCCCTTCCGCACCAACGACACGCCGGGAGACTCCTGGGTGCTCTCGGTCAGCATCGCTTTGTCGGCGGCGGTCGCGGTCGGCTCCATCGCCATCTCGCGACTGTCAGGCGACCGCTTCCCCGGCGTCCTGCTCTACCGCGCCCTGGCGTTCTTCGCGTTGGTCGGACTGGCGGCCATCCCCTTGTCGCTCGATCCCTCCATCTACTACGGCATAGAAGTCGCGTTCTACGCGCTGCTCAAGATACTCGTGCTCCTGCTCGCGTTGAGATTGGCCGACCAGCTGGGCCTCTCCCCGCTTGTCGTGGTGGCGTCGTCCCAGCTAGTGCTCGACGCCACCGGTCTCGCAAGCACTCTTCTGTTTCAAGCGATGCCCTTCGGCAACCTGTTCTGGGACGAGCAGGCACCGGCCATCGCGTTCGTCCTCGTGGTCCTCATCCTGTTCACGTACTTGTTCCTATTCACCGAACACGACGTCATCCGCGTGTTCGAGAAGAGCCGGAAACTGACCGCCGCAGAGATTCTCGAGCGCCGTTGCCTGCGGGTTGCCCAGCGCTACGCGCTCTCTCCGCGCGAGACGGAAGTGCTCACGTTGCTGACACAAGGTAGATCCGCCCGCTATATCGCGTCGAACCTGTACTTGTCGCAGGGGACGGTCAACATGTACCTGCACAAGGTGTACAAGAAGCTCAACGTGCATTCGAAGCAGGAAGCCCTCGACATCGTGGAGGCTATCGAGGGCGAATGACCGCGCTTCGCGGCGAATGCGCCGGACCTGACAGCTGCTCGATGCCTTGAGAACTGCGCGCGGGGCGCCCCGGTAGAGATATGGGCGCTTCGCGCGAAGCGTTCGGGAACGGCGGAGACATCGGAGGAGGAACGGGATGGGGAGGCGGACTCGCCCCGCGCGGAGGCGGCCTTCCCGTTTGCAAGGGGGTTTCGGGGGGGCCGCGCCCGTGACACAGCCGTGACACAGGACGGGGATAACGTCACGCTCCGCCAGGCGCCCAGGGGGAGGATGTTTCACGTGAAACATTTGCACCAATGCCGCATACCATTGCGACAAGTTGTTTCGCGCGAAACATCCGGGGGGCGTTGCCGCCACGGTGCCTTGCCTTGCGTGAAGCAGAGCACAGCGTGACACAGGACGGGGATAACGTCACGCTCCAGGCGCCCAGGGGGAGAACGCTTCACACGAAGCATCCGGGACGCGCCGCCGCCGTTGTGCCCGCCGGCCGCCAAGAGCGCCTGCGTCCCGAACAGCCCCGCCGACCACGCCACCAGCGTGGTGAACAGGATCAAAGGCCATTGCAGCTCCATAACCTACTCCCCTCCCTTCCACTCGTGATCGCGCAGGAGCTGTTCATGGCCGACGGAACCGTTCGCGGCTACGTGAGAACCGTGTACGCGAAAACCGCGGTTCACTCCAAGCAAGAGCTGATCGACCTCGTCACCGCCGAGAAAGACGGGGCGAAAAGCGATCCCGCGGGCTTGGAAGGATAGCGCGGAGGCCCCGACGCGCTTTAAACGCTACAGGTCCAGCGAGTTCGGATCAAGCAGAAAGTCGTACACGTTCAGCATGAGAATACCCTCGTCGTTGTAGTGCGGCATCGGGCCGTCCTTGGTGATGATCACTCGCTTGAAAAAATCCCCAGCGCGCACCAGCGACTCCTCCTCCTGCTTGAGTTTCTCGTCCGTCGGGAGGGCAAAGGCAGACTGTATGTAGCAACGCTTGCTCCCGCTGTTGCACACGAAATCGATCTCGTACGTTACGCGCTCGGACGCGCCGTTGGCGCTGCGGCGACGGGCAGGCACCACCCCCACATCCACGCTGAACCCTCGGCCGCGCAGCTCGTTGTAGATAACGTTCTCCAGAATATGAGTTTCTTCGTACTGCCTGAAGTTCATTCGCGCATTGCGCAGGCCAAGGTCGGTCGCGTAATATTTTGAATTGGCGCCGATGTACTTGCGCCCTTTAACGTCGTAGCGCGCCGCCTTCTCGAAGAGGAAGGCGTCCTCTAGGTACGTGATATACGCATCGATCGTTGGCCTGCTCGGACCCGAACGTTTCTCGCTCTTAAAGGTGTTCGCGATCTTAGTGGAATTGGTGAGGCAACCAATGCCCGAACAGAGCACGTCAAGAACGTCCACAAGGTCGCCCTGATTGGCAACCTTGTGACGCTCAACGATGTCGCGCAGATACGTCTCGTCATAGATGCCTTTGAGATAGTCGGCCTTCGCTCCCGCACCGGCAAGCTTGGCTACGGCGGGCAGCCCACCGTAGAGGGAGTACTCGGCGTAACCGTCTCGCCTATCACCGTCGTAGCCTTCCATGAACTCGGAAAACGAGAGGGGGCGCAGGGCGATCTCGGTGCCCCGCCCGCGAAACTCGGTAACCACGTCCTTCGACAAAAGCCGAGCGTTGCTGCCAGTGGCGTACACATCGACGTTATCCATGCGAATGAGGTCGTTCAGGACCTCAGCGAACTCGCCGAGAAGCTGGACCTCGTCGAGAAGCAGGTAACAGGTGCCTTCGCCCGCAAGCCGATCGTCAACGTGCGCGAGAAACGCCGAGGGATCGCGCAGCGCCTTGTTGCGAAAGCCATCGAAGTCAACCTGCACGATACGGTCTTGCGCCACGCCCATCTCGCGCAGATATCGCTTGAACAGCGTGTTCATGAGATAGGATTTGCCGCAGCGTCGCAGCCCCGTAATAATCTTCACCTGGTCAGAACCCATGCCGGCAACAAGCTTATCGAGGTAGGTTGTGCGCTTATACTCCATAGCAACCCCATTTACAAAATATGGTCAGTGTTACCGATTTTTGCAAATGAATCATAGCACAGAATCCCCGACGAGAACGAGTAGAGTGCCGTCATTGGCAATTGGGCGAAAACTCAAAGTCATCACACGTCAATCAACCGCCAAAGCTGCCACACGCTTTTCGCTCATGCGCCCTCAGCCTTAAAGCATCCTACGCCGATGCAATGCGCGCAAACACAAAAGCGCCCCGAGCGGAAGCGGCCTTCCCGTTTGCAAGGGGGGTTCGGGGAGGGAGGGCCGCGCCCGCGCGGGGCGCTTGGAAGAGATGCCGCCTACGTATCGCTCAGGGAACATTGAGCCACGAAGGCACTTGGGAGGTGCACCGCGTGAATGCTTGAGACCCGAATGTTTCACGTGAAACATTTGTGCTAGCGTCGCATGTCACTGTGGGGGAATATTTCACGTGAAACATTTTGAAGGTGGTTTTTGTGACACAGGACGGGGATAACGTCACGCTCCGAGCGCCCACAGGGTGACACAGGACGGGGATAACGTCACGCTCTGCCAGGCACCCGGAGGAAGAATGTTTCACGTGAAGCATCCGGGACGCGCTGTCGCCGTTGTGCCCGCGGCGCGCGACCCCCCCCCTCGCGCGAAGCGCTCGAGGGGGGCAGGGACCCCCTCCTCGGCATCCGCAGGGGGAGGGGCGCGCCCAGGCGGCTCCCGCGGATGCGAGGGGGTGAATGCTAGTAGAACATGAACACCGAAAGCCCCAGCTCGTAGAAGACCACGCGCAG
>NZ_CBDTNW010000070.1:0-5371 GCF_965361815.1 Rubneribacter sp. | reverse complement strand
CCCGGCCGCTCGCCAGAGGTCGGACGGCGCCGTCGCACCCGGTTGGCACGTTGGCGTATACTGTGCGCATGGACACCGCTTCCCCGCATAACGACGCGCCTTGCGACGCCATCCCTTTGGAGGATGTGCACGACACGCACGGCCCCGATGCCGCCGGGCAGATGACGCACCGGTTCTACGCGTTCAACACCATCGTCACCTTGCAGGCGTACGCCCCGCCCGAGCGCTGCCGCCGCGCGTTCGAACGCGCCCGCGCGGCCTGCCGCACCTTCGAGCGCAAGCTGTCGCGCACGCTGCCCCACTCCGACATCGCGCGCCTGAACGCCGCGCAGGGACGCCCCGTGACCGTAGGGGCCGACACCGCGCAGCTGCTGCGCGCCGCGCTCGACTACTGCGCGGACAGCGAAGGGCGCTTCGACATCACGATGGGCGCAGCGGTGCGCCTCTGGGACTTCCACCGGGGCGTCATGCCGGACGGCGATGCGCTGCGGGAGGCGCTCTCCCACGTGGGATGGCGAGGCGTCCGCGTGCGCGAGGCGCAACCCGGGTGCTGGGAGGCCCGCCTTGACGACCCGCAGGCGGCCGTGGACGTGGGCGGCATCGCGAAGGGCTGGATTGCCGACAAGCTGGCCGAGGGCATGGTAGCAGACGGCCTGGAATCGTTCATCGTGAATTTGGGCGGGAACGTGATGGCGCACGGGCAGAAGCCCGACGGCAGCGCCTGGCGCATAGGGTTGCAGGATCCGCGAGACAAGAACTCCCTGGTGGGAGCGGTGTCGGTGCGAGACGCGTCGGCCGTGACAAGCGGGGTGTACGAGCGGTGCTTCACGCACGAAGGCGTGCTATACCATCACATCCTCGACCCCCAGACGGGCTTTCCTGCACATACCGATGCGGCGGGGGTCACCGTGATCGCGCGCCGCTCCATCGACGCCGAGGGGTATTCCACCACGCTGCTCGCGCTGGGCATCGCGCGCGGATGCGCCTTCGCGCGCGAGCGTCCCGCCATCCTGGCCGCCCATTTCGTGGATGCCGACGGGAACGTGACCACCGCATAGCGCACGGCCCCGGCCCGCGCGCCCGCAAGGGGTCGCACAGACCGGGGCCGGTGCTGCCAATGCTGCCGGCTCCCGCCGCCCCTACGAGGGTTCGGGAGTCGGCAGCGCGCGAGCGAAGCGCCGCTCTTACGCGTTAGCCGCCGCGGAGGCGCCGGCGATACGGCCGAACACGATGAGGTCCGTGAACGAGTTGCCGCCCAGGCGGTTGCCGCCTTGCACGCCGCCCGTCACCTCGCCGGCCGCGTACAGGCCGGGGATGGGCTCGCCCGCCTCGGTGCACACCTGCGCCTCGGTGCTGATGCACAGGCCGCCCATGGTGTAGTGGATGGTGGGAATGCGCTTTGAGGCGTAGTAGGCCGGGTCGGTGAACTCGGTGCCCAGAAGCTCCTTGCCAGGCGCAATCTGGGTGTCCGCGCCGGCGCGCACGCAGGCGTTGTAGCCCTCGACGGTTTCGGCCAGCGCATCAGCCGGCACGCCGATCTGCTTCGCCAGATCCTCGATGCTGTCCGCCTTGAAGCTGTGCCCTTTCTCCACCAGTTCGGCTATCTGGTCGGCGCGATCGGCGGCGATATCGGTGGAGTCCACGAGCAACCACATCTCGTCATTAGGTTGTTCCAAAATGGCATCGGCGATGGTGTCGCGGCGCTCGTCCTCGCGGATGAAGCGCACGCCCTCGTCGTTGACCATGAGGTAGTCCTCGACGCCCAGCCAGTTGCCCACGAAGGTGGCCACGCCGCCGTTTTGCGGGTCGCCGAGCGGGTGGATCTGCACAAGCTCCATGTTGCGCAGGCCCGCGCCCACGCTCTGGCCGAGCGCCAGACCGTCACCGGTGGAGGAGCACACGTTGGACGACGGCATGGTTTCGGTCACGCGCTTGTCGTATTCCATGGCAAGCTCCGCATTGCGGGAGTAGCCGCCGGTGGCCAGGACGACCGACTTCGCCTTCACGGAAACGCTCGCACCGGACGAGGGACGCGTGCCGGTGACACCCGTCACCGCGCCGCCCTCCTGCACCAGCTCCTCCACCTTGGCGTCGGTGTAAAGCGTCACCTTGCCGGTGGCGTCGGCGCACTCTTTCAGGCACGACACGTAGTAGCTGCCGCCCTGTTCGCCCTTCTTCTCCACCTCGACGGCATGGCCGCGCTGCCACAGGCCTCCGATGGCCGTGAACGGCTCCTTTTCAAAAACGAGGCCGTGATCCTCCATCCAGTGCACCGCGTCCAGCGCGTTGTCGGCCAGGATGCGCACGAGCGCAGGATCGCCCTTGGAGTCGCCGCCCTCGAAGGTTTGCTGGTAGTAGAAGTCCGGCGAGTCCTCGATACCGAGGGGCTGCTGGCGCTCGGGGTCGGGCGCGTTGAGCGTACCTTCGCCGGCGTTCGTGTTGCCGCCGTAGATGTCCATCTTCTCCAGCATGACCACGGTCTTGCCGGCCTCGGCCGCGGTCACGGCCGCCGCGAACGCCGCGCCGCCGGAACCCACCACGCACACGTCGCATTCCTCGTCGATGGCAAGCGCGGGCTCCATGCCCGTGTCGGCCTTCTGCAGGGCGCGCGCGTCGCCCCCTGCCTGGTCAACGCAGTCGGCCACAGCGGTGGCAAACGCCATGGACGACAGCGACGCACCGGTGACGGCATCGAAGTTCAGGCTTTGGGACTGAAGGTACTTCTCTTTGAGGATCTCGATGGCGGCATCGCCGATGTTGCGGCTTTCCTCGTGCTCGGCCTCGATGGCGTCGATGCGGTCCTCGGTGAACGTCACCTTCACGTTGATGGCGCCGTTGCGGCCCTCGGCGCTGGCCTCGTAAGTGCCGGGCTGGTAAGCCTGCTCGGACGTGCCGCCCGCCTGGCCGCCCTGCGGAGCGCAGCCGGCCAAGCCGAGCATCGCAAGCGCCACGGTGGCGGCACTGCCGCAGACGAACTGACGGCGGTTGAGCTGAAAGCGCCTGCGCACGTTGCGCTCGATGCGCTGCATGGCAGCTTCCATGCGCTCGCGGGCGGCAATCTCGTTGGGGTTCTCGATCATGGTTTCCTCCTTGCCGAAACGGTTTCCGTCCCTTTGGGGCACGGCGGGCGCCCTGCGTTCGGACGCGCCGCGCGCCGCCTTTTCGGAACCGATGCCCGCAGGATGATCACAGGAGGGAGGGGGTCTGCCCGCATCGGTTCCAACGCGGACCATCATGCCCGCGAAGGCGCTTCTCCGCCAGTACACGGACCGTGTGTTTTCGCAGGTTGAGCCATGACACGAACCGGGTGATAGCCGGGTAGCCCATCTGCGGAACCGAAGAAAGGACGCCAGGCGGGCGACGGGCAAAGGGGCCGCCGACGGGATGCCGGCGAGGCCGCAAAGAAGCGTTAGCGGGCGGCCATGTCCATGAGATCGAGGATCTCCTGCTTGGAATGAACGTCGAGCTTCGCGTAGATGTGCTTGGAGTGCGAGCGCACGGTGTTCTCGGAGATGAACAGGCTCTCGGCGATGTAGCTTTTCGACCGGCCCTTGCACAGGAGCTGGAGCACCTCTATCTCGCGCGCGGTCAGACCATGCTTGCGGCCAAGCGCCTCGCAGCCCTCGTCGATGCGAGCGAACATGGACTGCTCGGGCGCGGGGACGTCGAGGTCGGCGAAGATGCGCCGCTGCGAGAAGTTGCCCTCGTTGAGCGCGAACACGGCTGCGATGGTGAGCAGGTAGGCAAGCCCGAGCAGCACCATGGTGCCCGAGCCGTGCAGCCCCGCCGCGCCCCCGCCCACCTCGCCGAGCGCGAACGGAAGCGAGTAGGCTATCCAGCCCGAGCCGAAGATGACGTAGGGCGACGTGCGCGAGTGGTGCGCCACGTCGGCGAGCATCGTCCAGAAGAGCATGACCACGAGCGTCTGCGCGATGGAGATGAGCACAAGCGCCCAACCCGCCAACTCCGCTCCGATGGCCGGCAGGAAGAACAACCCCGTGGCCGTGAACAGCAGGATGGCGCGCCACAGGCCGGAGAAGCGGATGAGCCCGCCGCGGCCGAACACCCACCACAAGACAACGAGCGCCACCGCCACCTCGGCGCCATGGTGCACCGAGGTGAGCAATGCGAGCGGCACCGGGTCGGCCTCGATGGGCATGCCCTGGATGACTCCGATGATGAGGCTGTACGCAGCCACGCCGAACAAGATCTTCCAGGGGATGGAGGTGGGGTTGCCGTCGTAGAACAGGCGCGGCTCGCGCTCGAGCCGAGGCTGCAGGCGGCATGCCCGGCGCGCGAGGGCGGTCGACGCGAACGGAAGGACCGCCAGGATCGCCGCTGCGGGAACGGGCGGCAGGAGGTCGACGGGTATCTTGAGCGCCGAACCAACCGCCATGGCGCAGAAGATGCACGCGATGGCGCCGCGCACGTCAAGCCCTGCGTAGAACGGCGCCCACCGCAGGTAGAGCCACGCGACGCCGAAACCCGCCGCAGCCGCCGCCAGGGCGGCGGTTGGCGCGCCGTCGAAGGGAAGCGGCACCGCGAGGACCACCGTGGCCGCCGCCTGAACGACCGCGAGCGGCCAGTCGAGCAGCGGCGCGACGCGCTGCGCCCTCCCCCGCCACGCCAGCAGCATGAACACGAGCATGAACGCGGAAAGCGCGATGTACAGGGGGATGCCGATGGGCACGCCGCCGTAATCGACGCCGCCGCGATGCGCCACGCAGTAGATCCACACATGCGGCGCGCAGATGCCCAGGTACGCCGCATCGAAGCGCTCGAACACGGCGGGCAGCCGCACGCTTCCGCTTGCAGCGCGACCTTCCATCGGCGGTCCCTCCCTCCCATAGGAAACGTTGCTTGGAACATTGTAAACGTTTTGCAGGGACGAGGCATCGACCATGGGGCAGACTGCGTGCGTCACCTGCGCAAGCATCCGGCGACGCCCCGGTCCGGCCCTCTCCGTTAGCGTTGGCTCGGACCCCGCCGCCGGCGGTGCGGCGAGGGGCCGCACGCAAGTTGGTCGCAAACCGCGCCCTATGGCACGCGCGGAGCCGCCTTTCCGCCCTCCGCCCCCTCCGCGCCTGGAGAAATCCCAGGTCGTCAGAATCGTGTGGCACTCCGGCGCGCCGGATAGGCCAACACAGGTTCGTGTCAACGCTGGTTCAACAGAGAGGCTGCGCCCCTCTGGACAAAACGGCCCCTGATCCACATCCTCGCATGAGGATAATCAAAAGCGCAAGCCGCCTGCCTGGGGAAACGCGCGGCCTTCCCGCGCGTCCCTTCGCGAAGGCCCCGAATCGGGCCGATTTTGGCCGAGGCCATGTGGACCGGGGCCTGTTTTGTCCATGACTCTTTCGCTTTCCGTTGA
>NZ_CBDTNW010000069.1:0-50622 GCF_965361815.1 Rubneribacter sp. | reverse complement strand
TACCTCTACCCTCACCCAACCCGCGTTGCGGCGCCCCGCGTTCGCGGCCGCGGGGCGGCGGGGGCGCGCGTTCGTAGTCGCGGGGCGGAGGTGCGCGTTCGTGACCGCGCATGCTCGCAGCCAAGCCACCCACCCAACCCGCCCAGACGCAAGCGTGGTCAGGGCGGGTCGGGCGCGGAAAGGCTCCGCCTCACCCGAGGTCGCTGAGAGCGCGCTCGGCGGCGGTTATCCCGGTGACGATGCACCGGTCAAGTGAGGAACCGGCGATGTAATCGTACATGAACACCCCGCCAACGGCCTCTCCCGCAACATACAAGCGCCCCAGCGGCGTCCCATCGGCCTCGAGCACCTGCATGTCGGCGTTCGCGTACAACCCGCCGAACCCCATGATGCACCCCGGCTTGAGCGGGTAGAAGGCATAGTAATTCGGCCCCTCCAGCTTGATGGCCTGGTTCGTCTTGTCCACCGCAAGCCCTATCGTGCGCCCGTCGGCCACGGCCGCATTGAACTCCTCCACCGTCTCTTTGAGCGCATCGGCGGGAACGCCTATCAAGTCGGCCAGCTCGTCAAGCGACGACGCCGCCACCGGGGCCGACCCGAAGCTCTCGAAGCGCTCGATGTCCTGCTGCACTTTCTCCTGCTGTTTGATGCCGTCGTCGAACACGAGCGCGGCAACTTGGCCGGGCTGGTTCATGAGAGCTTTGCCATGGTTCACGTACCCGAGGGACTCGTCGGCGTAGCGCCTGCCCTCGGAGTTGATGGCCAGGCAGTAACCGATAGCGTTCGAAGGATTGCCCGAGGCCACGTTCTTGGGACTCACCGCGCCGATGTGCAGCGATGCCTCGCCGCCCATCTGCACGAGCATGGCGCCAGCTCGCTCGGCCGCCAAGATGCCGTCGCCTGTGATGCTCTTCGAGCCGCGCACCATGATCTCGTCGGCGTCCGGTCCCACGAACTCCTCGAGCATCTGACGGTTGCCCACGTAACCGCCGGTGGCAAGAATGACGGCTTTCGCCCGGACGATCTCCACCCCCTCCTTGCCGCGCACCTTGATGCCGGCCACGTTGCCACGTGCGTCGAACATGAGGTCGAGCAGCTTCGCATCGCACAGCGATTCACCGCCGGCCTGCTCGTACGCGTCCACCATCGTCTGCATGAGCGGACCCATACCCTGCGACGCGCCGGGAGCCGCGTAGATCTTCAGCAGGTTGTACGGCGTGTGAGGGACCGGATCAATCAACTGGACGCCATGGGAGACGAGCCAGTCAAGGCCGTCTTGGATGTTCTCGGCGATAAGCCGCGTGATGTCGGGGTCGCCCTTGCCCTTGCTCTTCTTGTCGAACTCGTCGATGAATGCCTGGATGCTCTCCTCGGTGCGGTCGTTCGGCGCGCAGAGCGCCCCGCCCGACAAAACGGAGTTGCTCGGCGTGCCCAACGCCGATCCTTTCTCGATGACGAGAACGTCAGCCCCCGCCTCGCGCGCCTTGAGGCCGGCGCACAGGCCGGCAAGCCCCGATCCCACGATCACGATGTCGGCCTCGCGTCCGGCCGCGAGGGTTTGACCGTCCAATCCTTCCTGGCCGCCGTCTTTGGCGGCGCACCCGGCAAGCGCCCCGGCCGACGCGAGCCCTGCCAAAGCAGCTCCCCCAAGAAACATCCTGCGCGACAAACCTTTGCTCGATGCGTTCATTTCCTCTCCTTCCCCTTTTCGGTTTCCGAGCCGCCCGGGGACGTCGCGCGCCCCGGGCACGCCTCCACCATAGGGAACAACCGCGCAACGAAACGGAGGATTTCAAGCGCGAAGGGGGCTACAAAACGTAGGATTTTGCCTTCCGCGGCGGGTTTCCCCTTGAAACGCCGACAGGCCGCCCTACTATGGAAGGCACATCGCACAAGGAGGCATCGATGAGCACAAGGGGATCCGCTCTGCGCGCGGCCGGCGCGTATTTCGGCGTGCACCCGCGCCTCTCCCACCTGGGGTTGGCGTTCGCGTTCTGCTGGACGTACTGCATACAGCGTGTGATTCCCGATGACTTGGGCGGCTGGGTGCAGATAGCCGTGTTCGCGGGAACCGCCCTGTGCTGCCTGCTGTTCGCGGCGCTTGCGCGGCGCTCGGGCAAAGACCTTGCCTCCCATCACGTCCTCGTGCGCGCAGTTCCCGTTGCGGCGTGCGCGAGCGGAGTGGCCCTTGTGGCGCCGAGCCCCCTGCAGTCCGAGGCGGCGGTCGTCGCGGTGCTCGCATTCGCATGCGGAATGTCGATCGGCTGGCTCTACCTGCTATGGGGAGGCTTCTACGGAAACCTCGACGTCAAGCCGGCCATCGCGCTGCTGCTGGGATCGGTCATGCTCGCGGCAGTGGTGAAGATCGCCGTCTCGCTTGCAGGACCCGCGCTGTGGAGCGCGCTCGCCTGCACCGCCCTGCCGCTCGCTTCAACCGGCTGCTGGCGCGTCGCGCAACGCACTTCCCCGCCGAAGGGCGCGCGTGGCGACCGCTTCTCGGCCAAGACGCTGCGCTCGCTCAAGGGCATGGCGCTGGGCGTGGCCGTGTTCTCGTTCGCGCTCGGCATCATTCGGACGCTCGACCTCGAATACTTCGCGCAGCCAGCTCTGTTCGAGTCCGTCGCGCACCTCATTGAGATCGCCGTGTGCGCCGGCGCGCTTCTTCTGGCGTATCGGCGCCGCGAGGACTTCGACGTGGCCCACATGTGGCTGTTCGTGCTTCTGGTGATTGCCACGGGCCTGGTGGCGGGCGAGCTGCTGTCCGGAGCGCTTGGATCGCTGTCGTTCGCCATCCTGACGGCGGCGCAGATGTTCGCGCTCGCGTTTTGTACCTTGCGCTGGCCGACATCGCCCACGCCAGCCGCTACCCCGTCGACCTCGTCTTCGGCGCCGGCTGGTCGCTCTACGCGCTGCCGGTGGCCGCCGGATCGTTGTGCACGGTGACGGCGGGGTTCTCCATCGACCTGCCGCGCCTCTCACTTGCCACCATTTACGTGCTGCTGCTGGCGGTGTTCCTGTTCATGCGCGAGCGAGCGCCCTATCACGCGCGTCTGTTCGCCGACCTCAATCCGCCTTTGTCGTCCGAGCGCCTGGGCCGGCTGACCGACCAAGCCGCCGCGCTCGCGCGAAGATACGGACTGTCGGAGCGCGAGCAGGAGGTCGTGGTGCTGTACGCCCAGGGACGCAATCGGGCGTTCATCGGCGGAAAGCTGTT
Organism: Rubneribacter sp.; assembly: GCF_965361815.1. NCBI lineage: Bacteria > Bacillati > Actinomycetota > Coriobacteriia > Eggerthellales > Eggerthellaceae > Rubneribacter > Rubneribacter sp. The sequence goes on along the minus strand of NZ_CBDTNW010000069.1, from coordinate 47,408 downwards.
CATATCGGAAAACACCGTGCGCGACCACATCAAAAGCGTGTACAAGAAGATGCGCATCCACAACAAGCAGGAGCTTATCGACGCGCTCGAACGCAGCGAAGGCTAGGATTCGCCGGAAAGATCGGACGGCGCGAGTCATCCTGCCTGGCAACAAGACGCGAAAGCGATAAAGTATTATCCCCTTTGCCGTAAAACATGGAAAAGGATATATATTGAGCCATGATCGACCTTAATCAGAAAACGCCGCCCGGGATGGTTCGGGACGTGGCGAAGCGCGTGCGGGAGCGCCGGAAGGAGCAAAGGCTCACCCAAGCCCAACTTGTCGAGAAAGCGGGGATGCCCTTGGCTTCGTGCAAGCGTTTCGAGCAAAAAGGGCTCGTCTCGTTTCAGTCGTTGGCAGCCGTCGCTATAGCGCTGCGGTGCGAATCCGACTTCGACGCTGTGCTCTCGCGGCGCGCCTACCGCTCCATCGACGAGGTCATAGCCCAATCCGCTGCGCGCAAACGGGGGGCCAGATGAGGCTCGATGGGTCGATCTTCGAGGCGAGCAAGCTGGACGCCCTCATCGGCGGTGGAAAACTTTCAACGCGCTTTGCGAAAACCACGACGATCATGCCAAGGATTTCTCGTCCCTCTTTCGGAGAACCGAAAGGTGAAGCCTGTCGCCAGCCTATGACCTCGCAACCAACTTCGCCGTAATTGCAATCGCCCCTAGCCGCAAACAAGAAACTTGATGACACGCTCTCCGTCATCGGAAAAAGGCAGCAGCAAGACTGACAAGCGCCTCTTCTCGCGTGAAACGCCGTCACGCTCACGACCCTACGTGCTCCACCTTTCCTCTTTGTTCGGAAATTGAATAACAATCAAAAATCCGAACAATCTTGGACGTTGTTCGGATTTCATATGATATAGTTCATATCCGAACACGGAAGGAGCGCAGGAATGGACTTGACCTACAACCAGTTTCAAGTCGTTAGGGGACTCTTCGACAAGCCCGGAGCCACGCAGCGCGAGATCGCCGAGACGGCAAGGTTGGGGCTCGCTACCGCAAACGCGGCCTACAAGGAATGCGTCGCCGACGGACTCATCGACGAGGGGCGGCTCACCGCCAAGGGAATGGCGGAGCTTCGGCCCTACGCGGTCGACAACGCCGTGATCCTTGCCGCCGGACTCTCGTCGCGCTTCGCGCCCATATCGTACGAGCGGCCCAAGGGGCTGCTGCGCGTGCGCGGAGAGATCCTTATCGAGCGGCAGATCGAGCAGCTCAAAGCGGCAGGCGTGAGCGACATCGTCGTTGTCGTCGGTTACCGCAAGGAGGCGTTCTTCTACCTTGAGGACAAGTACGGGGTGAGAATCGTCATCAACCGCGACTATGCCGAGCGCAACAACAGCTCGTCGATCATGCTCGTACGCGAGATACTAGGCAACACCTATATCTGCTCGTCAGACAACTACTTCGAGGTGAACCCTTTCGAAAGCCATGTGTGGAAGGCTTACTACTCCGCGCAGTTCTTCGAAGGGTCAACCGATGAGTGGTGCATGGAGACCGGCGCCCACGGACGCATCACGAAAGTCGAAATCGGCGGGTCGGACGCCTGGGGCATGATCGGTCACGCCTATTTCGATCGGGAATTCTCCTCCCGGTTCCGCAAGATCCTGGAGACGGAGTACGACCTGCCGGAAACACGCGGAAAGCTGTGGGAGCACCTGTACATCGACCACATCCGCGAGTTCGATATGCGCATCCGACGTTACGACCCGCCCGTTATCCACGAGTTCGACTCGCTGGACGAGCTGCAAGGCTTCGACCCGCTGTTCCTGGAGAACGTGAGCAGCGAGATTTTCGACAACATCGTGGCGGTGCTCGACTGCAAGAAGTCCGAGATCCGCGACGTCTGGCCCATCAAGCAGGGCATGACCAATCTCTCGTGCCATTTCGCAACCGACGACGGAGAATACGTCTACCGCCATCCCGGAACCGGCAGCGACGAGATCACGAACAGACGGGCGGAGGTCGAGTTTCAGAAGATCGCACGCAAGCTTGGCATCGACGGCACCTACGTGCACGAGGATCCGGACGAAGGCTGGAAGATCTCACGCTACGTGGACGGCGCGGGAACGCTGGATTACCACAACTGGGACGAGGTCGGCCGCGCGATGACGATACTGCGCAAACTCCACGACAGCGGCGCGGACTGCGGCTTCTCCAAAGATATGCACGAAGACACGCTCATGCAGCTGAAGCTGCTCGACGACAGCAGGCGAACCCAGTTCGGAGACTTCGCGGAGTTGTTCCGCCTTGCGGACGGGCTCAACACCGCCGCGATGGCTCGTGGAGCGAGAACCGTCCCCTGCCACAACGACTTCTACGACCAGAACTTCCTCATCACGGAAAACGAGATGCACCTCATCGACTGGGAGTTTGCCGGCATGAGCGACTACGCAAGCGACCTTGCGGTGTTCATCGCCTGCTGCCCCGACTACACCTACGAGGATGCGCTGCGCGTGTTCGAGCTTTACTTCGGACGCACGCCCACGGACGAAGAGCTGTTCCACTGCGTGGCCTACACGGCGGTCATCAGCTTCCATTGGTTCATCTGGGCGCTGTACAAAGACGTGTGCGGCGAGCCTGTGGGCGAATTCCTCTACTACTATTACCGATACACGAAGCTCTTTGGCAAGAAGGCTGTTGAGCTGAACGGAGGAGAGCTGTAATGCTTTGGGGTCTTGGCGCGGCGATAACCTGGGCATTCGATTCGGTGATTCTGAGCATAGCGCTCATGTCCACTGCGTTCTTCACCACCGAGCAGGCGATAGCGCTCGCTTCGTTCACAAGCACGTTCCTGCACGACGGAACGTCCGCCGTTCTGATGTTCGTCTACAATGCCATGCGCGGCAAACTGAAAAAGACCTGGCAGCTGCTGCGCTCGAAGACGGGACTGCTGGTCGTGGCGGCTGCCGTCATTGGAGCGCCGTTGGGTATGACCGGCTACGTGTTCGCCATCAACGAAATAGGCGCTGCCTACACGCTTGCCATCACGGCATTCTTCCCCGCATACGGGGCAGCTATCGCGCACATATTTCTGAAGGAACGGATGAAGCCCTACCAATGGGTCGGCCTTGCGGCGTGCTTGATCGCCGTTGCCACCCTCAGCTTCAACCCCGACGAGACAGTGCCGGGCAACTGGGTGCTGGGCGTCGTCGGTGCGCTGGTATGCGTGCTGGGCTGGGGCACCGAGGCATGCATCATCTCCTATGCGCTGCGCTTCGGCGAGGCTGACGACGAGTGCTGCCTGCAAATTCGCCAAACCACCTCCGCGGTGACCTACATGGCCGTCATCCTGCCCGTGCTGGGCGGCTGGGGCTGCGCCGCCAACGCAATGATGAGCGACGCCATGCCTTGGATCGCTTTGGCGGCTCTGCTTGGAACCGTGTCCTACCTGTTCTACTACAAAGCGATCGACCGCATCGGCGCGGCGAAGTCGATGGCGCTCAACATCTCGTACTCGGGCTGGGTCATCCCGATTTCGCTCATCGTCTTGGGCAGCATGCCCTCCCCGCTGGGAGTCGCATGCGCGCTCGTGATCATCGTCGGATCGGTTGTGGCCGCGACCGACGTGAGGGAGCTTGTCGGAGGAAGGGAGCGGGTGGCGCAGTAGGAAGAAGCTCTGCGCTTGTTGGTGCCCGATCGTCGTATCAATGTAGCATATGCGGGGAGGAATCTTTCTACCCACACGTGAGAAAGTGCTGCTATGCGAGAAATGACGAGCTGACAGACTATCTCAACTCTCCAAACCGATGAGTTGATTGAATCCCAACATATTACAATTGCAGAAATCGTTCTTTCATGACGTTTGGTATCAGGCCTATGGTCTTAGAGACCGCATAGCCTACGGCTACGCGGAGTTGGCCCCACAAGTTATCTGGAGCACAGCAACCATAAACATTCCCGGGCTGGAGTCGATCTGCGCAGACACAAGCAATCAGAGCACTCTATCTCTTTTCAGCCACATAAAAGCAGGAATCGCGTATACAACACCACCCATAGCAACACCAGCAACGAGTCCGACGAAAGCACTTTCAAAAATAACGCAAGCCATCCTTGCAACGACAAACTCAATCAAACCAAAACAGAGAAAAGGAATTCCTTTTCTGATATAGGATCTTATCCGAAGTTCTCCTTTCGCATAAGCGATCTGAACCAAAGTGACAGCCAGCTCAGCAAACAGCGCAGCAAATGCAGCCCCGTAAACACCACAATAAGAGATTAGAGGTACGCAGAGAGCAGCGTTGATTAACGCGCCACATATCACAGACTTTAGATAGACCCCATCTTTGCCGAAGGGTATGAGGTACTGCACCCCAAGCACATTGGACCATCCACATAAAGGGATCATGAACGCGAATATAATCATCAACAATACGCATGGATCATAGCCAGATCCAAAAAATACTGGCACAAAAACAGGAGCGATCCCGATTATTCCAAACATAAAACAAAATGCTATGGCTTGAGAGAGAAGAACCGATTTATCCAAATAGCGTTTCGCCTCATTGTCGTCGCCACTCGCAGCCAGAACGCTCATCCTTGGAAGCATGACAGTCCCGAGTGATTGGATAACGGTCAACGAGATGGTTATTATTTTATAAGAATTATCGTAGTATGCAACGGATGACATACCGCAAAGGTTCCCGAGGAAAATTGCATTTAGCTGTGTATAAACGGATACTGCAATAACTGGCAAAAATAAAACTAGGTTTGGTTTTAGGTGTCTTAACACCCGAGCAGGAACCGGACAAATAAACCAAATGCGGCTCTTAAGAAGGCCCCACAGCACAACACTATTCAGAGCAAAACTCAGAGCCTGAAGCAAGCAATACACATCCAAATCTGCTGGCGACGAAACAAAAGCAAAAATGCCCAATATGAGGGATACTCTTATGATTATATTTCGTATAGTAATTGTTTTGAACTCCTCAAGCCCGTAGTAGAACCAGGAAATGTCAACTGCTTCCGCCAACACCCAAATCAGCCAAATGAGGGAATACACCATGAGTGAACCACTTATTAATATAGCATATCCAAGATACATCAGCACAACGATCAAGCCCACGGCAAATTGCATTACAAATATCGACGAAAAAATCTCGGACAAAACCTCTTTGTTGCGTCGTGCCTTTGCAACCTCCCTATTACCATATTGACCGAGGCCGAGTAAACAAAAATAGGTGAAGTAGGTCGCCACGGTGTACGTGTACGAATACGTACCCAAAGCATCACTGCCCAGAACGCGAGCAAGATAGGGCGTAGTGATAATGGGCGTAAGCATCCTTACAACTTGATAGGAGGTATTCCAAACGAAATTGGCTCGAAGGGACCCTCTCCTCACTTCCCGCTGATCTTCAGAGCGCATAGTCCCCCAAATCAAAAGTCGTTACAAAGTGATGCGGAGTTCTTTCGGCAACTGGTGGGAGCTTCTGCCAATCGCCATAGACTTGCTCTAGGTAGTCCCTATAATTGCCAAGAGCGAGCATCTTTCTGCCCTCGAAAATCACCTCAGCCGGAGGAAAAGCGTCACTCCACTTTATCCAGAAAAAGCATGATCCATAATGAAGGCAGGACATGAATCCGTCAGCTCCATCCGTAGGGGGGATGGGCATGCTCATCTTAGAAAGTATGCAACCTCTAGGAACAAGCTTTAGCAACCCATGAATCAAACCTCGCGCAATGCTCCTAACTTTGGACAACCCCTCCGATGGATTTTTTCTCTGACGAAGGTCAAACATTTTTCCCCATAATGCCTCGCTCCTGCGAAGCCTCGCAACATTAGTATTGGCATCAAAATAATCAAAGGGAAATATGTCTACCCAAATGCCGTGGTTACCGCCCACATTACTGAGCGTCGCCTCGACCATACTTGTCCCATTCAAGCGCAACTTCATATAGGATGCGGGCATTTGAGGACTATTACTGGGAGTCTGCAAGAAGAACCTGCCCGAGACAACTTCCGGACCTTCTTGCATCAATCGATCATAATCACTTCTTATCATACAGACATCAACATCGTCATCCCAAGGAATAAACCCTTGATGCCTGATCGCCCCTAAAAGAGTTCCAGCGTCCAAAAAGAAGCGAATACCCAACACATCGCATACCCGTCGCAGTTCATCGAGCACGCAGAGTTCAAGTTCCTTTAACCGCGCAAGGTTTTCTGGGGTTATCTCGTGCATAACATCTCCACCCGACAGCGATCACCTGCCCCTGCAACTCAATAAAATAGCTTTAGCGCGTTTGGGCAGCGACAAGAATAGAAATTTCGTATAACTGGAAGAAATGCGGCATAAGCTCGCACTCCTTCGAATAAGCTCAAAATAGACCGTCGGACTTATCTTCCTTAAAGACCGAAAGAAAGCCTCAAGACGTTTGAACGTATTACGACCTCCGCCCATCATCTGCATCAAGTTGCATTTATAATTTGCACTTCCCACGCATTGATTTAGAGCCCAGCGTTGAAGCTCTTCCCCAACGTTGGACGAGTTTTCAATGACGCGTCCGTAATATTCGGCAACATGAAGAGTAACCTCACAGGCCTTGTCAATGTTTCTAAACCACGAAGCAAGCTCGACGCTCTGGCCCTCTCGACCTAATCTGTAGCGATAGACATCGGCGTCAAAAAAAGCAACCGTTTTACAGGCACACACTCCTTTGACGTTAAACTCGAAATCCGTATAACTTGAATTTTCCATAATAGGATCTTTCGTCAAGACATTGCGCAGAGGCGGTGTCCTGAACGTAAGCATGTGCATGGCGTAACGATAGTCGAGACGCTTTTCGATAGGCCGAACCTCCGCATCATACGGCCAATTGAGGGAAACTAGTTTGCTCTCATGCCCCCGTACGGAAGAGTACTTTGTTACAACCAAATCAGAATCGGTCTTTTTTAAAAATCTAACAAGCCTATCCAGCTCTCTGGAATCAACCCAATCATCGCCATCAAGAAGTCGATAATACGCCCCTTCCGCTTCCTGAATGCTGACATTAATACTCGAACCATAACCACCGTTCGGCTTATCAATTACTTTAATTGAATCGGGGTATCGTTCTGAATATTTCCGAGCTACAGCTAACGTCCCATCTTTGGAGCCATCGTTTACAACAAGAACATCGATAGCGGATAAGGTTTCGCAAGCAACAATTGAATCAAGAGTCTGAGTTAAATATGTCTCGACATTGTACGCAGCAATCGAAATGGACAGTGTTTTCTCATGCATGTAATTTGCTCATTTCCTCGATGCGGATAGGGCGCTGCGGAGCAGCCCTCTGGTCTTCTTTGTACCCGAATAGCGCTATGCACAGAGACCATGTCGGATCGAAATACGGAAAAACAATCAAAGTTGTAAACGTTGTCCCAACCAAGTATAGGAAAATGGCAAGAAGCATAATCCGAAGTTCATTTCGCTCTTCGGAAAACGCCCAAACCATAAAAACAAACATAGGCACTATATAAATAGGGATGATCCAAAGACCGATTTCAGCTAACGCTCCGATAATGCCTACATCATCGACGTAATAACTCCCAAAAGGCCCCGACAGCGCAGTATACGCTTTGCTCCCATAAGGAACAAGACCAATCCCGTTTAAAGGGTAGCGCTTGAATAATTCGAGATAATGGTCGGTCTCGTAGATCCTTGTGAGCGTGTTTCCACCGCTCTCGCTCGTCACCGCAAAGGATCCCAAGATTTCACCAAATGGCCCAACCGCGAACAACAGCAAAAGAATAAAGAGGGATAAGAATATACCCGTAAGGGTAACTCCTACGTTTTCCTTGCGCCTCAAAGCGAAAATGAAAAGAAAGATTGAAACCATGAGAAGAAGCACGAGACGACTTTGATAAACAAAAAGAATTGCAAAGAAGGCGAGAGCACAAGTTAGAGCATGCAGTATTTTGTTCTTCTTATCGCAAGCAAATAGATAGGCAGCAATAACGCATCCTATCTGAAGGACAAAAGGAGCATTGATTCTCAACAACCCATTACGAAACCGATCGATTTCGGTAATATTGAACCCAAGAACGAGGTACAAAAAACCAGCTATAAGCATGAAAGTGGCGATGAGGAAAACTACCTTCTCTAGCTTAATTAAAGCTTCTTTAAGTCCGATTATTTCAAATATGAAAGCAAAGACAGGAACGAGCAAACAATAAAAATAGTAGTAAGAAGCGGTAAAAAATTGCGTAATGCTTTGATGGTAATTCAATCCTGTGTAAACGAATTGCACAAAGAGAAAAGACGCTACGAGAAACAAGTAGAGCCACGTAAGCCCCGCAATTCTATGCCTCCACGCAACACTCAGAAAACAACCTAGCGTCAACAAAAGACTAGCGAGCTTGAGCACCACAGAAAGCGAGTGGTAGCACTCGCTCAAAAAAAGCAATCCGAGCGCAAGTCCTACCGCAATGAATAATCGTTTCACTTTCGGGCAATCACCTATCTTGGTGCTATTTTCATCCACAGCGACATGCGATTTGCAGCTGAAGACATTTTGACGACATACTCGACTTGGAAGGAGCATCATTCTAGTACCTTATATTCCTCAGGCGGACGGCGAAAAGCAGAATTGGGATACGCAATGGTGTTGCAGGAACTCCCTCGAACAGCCTTCTTTTGAGCGCCATATTCAGCGACTCAATGCCCGCTATCGCAGCAATCTTCTCCTTTAGAGCCAGCGCCCCCGAATACCGCTTTGCTGCCTCGTAGCGTTTGACAAGAGCCATGCGCGTACCAACGGGATTGTTCAGCCAGTTTTGCCAGATGTTCATGGTGAGACCCTCATCGAGATACTCGCACCGGTAGAAAGTAGCATTTCTCACCAAGAAAAGTTCAGGACTGTGAAAATCGTAGTATACGGAACCTTCGGGTATGAAGCGCTCGCCCTCTATCACCGGGAAGGGGTGCCGGCATAATACCTCCGTTTTGAACACAATGGCCGTTTCGACGACAAGACGGTATCTCATACGCATGTCTGAAAGCTCAATTCTTTTTGTACCTTCAGGAAACCATTTATCCAAAGTGCCTTGAGAAGTAAACAGCTTTGGATAAAGAAGAGATTCTTCCGCAGCCAAAGCCGACGCATCGGCGAGAATAGTTGCCACCGCATTAGCCTCTAGCCAATCGTCTGAATCGACACACATAAACAACCCACCCCTTGCCTCCTGCGCCCCACGGTTATGAGCAACGTGTTTTCCGGAGTTTTCCTGGTAAATATACCGAATCGGAAATGGGGAACTCCCCCCTAGCCACCTGGCAATGAGGCTGCGCGTGTCATCAGTTGACCCATCATCGACAATTACCCATTCAAAACGCATATCATTTTGCACAAGCAAAGATCCATACAGACGGATAAGTTCTCTCGATCTGTTATATGACGGTGTAAAGATGGTGAGCAAAGGGAAACCAATTGCTTCACTCATGTTCCTTGCTCTCCTTTAAATACCATTCCTCCAGCATCATGACATTATGCTTAATATCAAAACCATGGGCTCTCACATCATTTAAGCGACTAGCGCGGAATGCAAGTGGCTTCGAAAGCACCATTTGCGCCCAAGTTGTCGATCCATCTCCAAGATCAAGCCGATGAAAAAGCGGAGAAACTTCTGCCTCGGCCGCAACGCCTTTAGATACAAACGTGGGAAGCCCTGCTGTCTGGGCCTCAATTGTCACAATACCCAAACCCTCATAAAGAGACGGGAGAACAAATACGTCCATAGCCTGATAGAGTCTGGGCATATCGCTCCTGTTGCTCAGAAGCACGAACTCTCGCTCGATTCCAAGCGAGCGTGCCCTGCCGAGCAGAACCTCCCGATCAGGACCATCGCCAACAAGCAGCAATTTCGCTTCAGGGCGCTTCTTTTTGACCTCGGAGAACACTTCGAGCAAGAAGCCTTGGTTCTTTTGGCGGTGCAATCTGCCGACACTGCCCACAACGAGATCCCCGTCGCCAAACCCCAGCTCGGCACGCATCGCCGCACGTGCTTCGGGATCGTAAGCAAACGCCTCCACGTCAATGGCGTTGCGCACCACCTCGAACTCGCGATCCCCGAACAAAAACTCACCAGCCTCTCGAGAGCAGGCCATGAATTTATTAGCATGGATCGGATAAAGTGCCTTCATTGCCTTTTTCACGGCAACCGCTCGTCCCGACATGCGGTTGCTGTGAGAGTGCGCCACTCGCACAGCAACTCCCGCACGTCGCGCAGCGCGCAAAACAAAATAGCCGATTGAGTAGGTATGGACGTGAACTATCCTGTACTCGGGATGCGCGTCGAAAAAGTTCTTCAAATATCGTACGAACTTGAATATGTTCTTATCTTCGCGAATGCTTGACCGAAATATTCTGCCGCCAAGACTCTCGATTTCCGCATCGTAAAACTGCTCCGCCTCGTATTCCACAAGGAAGTCGAACTGAAGCCTGTTACGATCCATATTGCGATACAGATTCATCAACAACGCCTGCGTCCCGCCAGCCTCCATGCGTTGAAGAACATGCAGAACCCTGACAGGAGCAGCTGATGACACAGCTGATGACGCTTCTATCTCATTTTCACGCATTAATCCTCCCACCATATCGGCAGGTGGTTGCCTGCGTTTGTGTGGATGACCTCGCCCGATACGCACATGGACGCATCGGACACTAAAAACAGCGCCACCTCGGCAACCTCCTCAGGAAGAAACACGCGCCCCGAGGCGCAGTCGCGATAGAGGTTGCCGTCGGAAGACTCCGCGTAGTCGCGCGTCATGTCGGTAAGCGTCACCCCTGGCGCTATGGCGTTCACGCGGATGCCCTCGCAATAGACGCGCCTCGACGCCGCGCGCACAAACGAGTCCATGGCCGCCTTGGTCATGCCGTAGGGGATGTCGTAGGCCTGCCGGCCCGTCTCGGAGGTGACGACGAGCAGCTGGGCAGGCGCGTGGCCCTTCTCGACCTCCTTTCGGCGCAGCCACTCCTGAGCAAGAAAGTAAGCACCACGCATGTTAGTATTGAATGCTTTGTCAAACCCTTCGGGTGTTACTTTGTCGTAGCGCCCCTCGTGCAAAGACACCCCTGCGTTACTTACAAGGCAGTCCACCGTCCCGCCGAGCGCCGCTTCGCAAGCATCAAGAAAAGCGGGCGCGCTCGAAACGTCGGACACATCATAGACGACGGCATGGGCGGCGGAACCAATCTCAGCCACGGCAGCGTCAAGCGTCTCGCGGTTGCGCCCGGAAACAACCACCTTCGCGCCTTCGGACGCAAAGCGCCGCGCCATGGCAAGCCCCAGCCCCCTTCCGCCACCTGTGATGGCAATCTTTTTGCCCGCAAGCACACCACCTGGTGCAATGGTGGCAACATTCACCGTCACGTGCTGCTCGGGAGATGAGGCGAGTACAAGACGGGCCGCTTTACGGATGGCTGCCTTCAGGCCCATCACTTTCCACCCTTCAGCAAGTTCGCAAACTTCTGGGCTTTCTCTTGACCGATAGTCGCCTTGATAAAATCCTTGCCTTGGCGGATGGCCTCGCTTTTCGCATCGCGCGGACGCGTCGCATCGTATATGTCATAGAGCGCTTGCGCATCAGTGCTCATTTCCGTGAACACCTCGAACAGCACAGGACCCGGTTTGAAGAATGCAGGAAGCGCCTCCGCAAAAGACGCTTCATCGTCCGCGCTCAGATAGCGGAAACCGACCTCTCGCACCCACCCTTCGGCCTTTGTGGAGTGGCGTGCCGTTGTGTGCAGGTCGCTCGCCTCGTTGCGGTACATTTTGTTGTAGTAGAACTCCTCGCCTCCGTGGTTATTAATCAGCAAGATATGCGCGTTTTCTCCTATGTGGCGCAAGCGCATGGCGTTCATGTCGTAGAAAAAGGCGAGATCGCCGACAATAAGAAACGCTTGGCGGGAGGGACTTGCAATCGCCTGCCCGAAAAACGACGAGAGTGGTCCGTCAATGCCGTGGGTGCCCACGTTGGCGTAGACCGTCGCGTCCTCGGGTAGGTTGAAGAAGTTCGTGATGCGAATGGCGTCGTTAATGGCAAGGTGCACAAGAGAGTTCGCAGGAATCTGCTCCACAACCTTCTGGATGGCAAGTACGTTATTGTAGGGCTGCGGCGGGACCACGGCAGAGCGTTCGTAGTCGGAAAGCGCCTGGGCGTACTCGTGATCCCTCGCATCGGCCGACGGTCCGGATTGCGCAAGCGCCGCAAGCGCAGCGGCGGGCGAGCCCTCGATGACAGTCGTAAGGCTCTTGTACGCGTCGCAAACGCGCCCATCTTCCTCGATCGACCAATGCTCGTACTCCCCCGCGCAACGCCTGAGCATCTCTTTTAGCCCTGCGGTCATATTCCCCCCGAACGACACGACGACATCCGGGAGGAACTCGCGGAACTTCTTTTCGGTTATGTAGCGATACTCCATGCACAGCGTTGGGTTAAAAGCATGCCCACGCGGCACGTTTGCCATATATTCAGCAGCAATCGCCACATTGCGCGATTCCCACAGGGCATCGAGCGCCTGAGCAAGGACGGTATCGCATTTTGCTTGCTGGCCACAGACAACAAGAATACGTCGCGCTCCGTCAAGCCGTGCAGCGAGCTCGGCCATGCCGTTTCGATCAGAAACCATAACCCGATTGATAAGTCGAGCTTTGGGAAGCTCGCGTACGTTAAAGGAGTTGTTGTACGACTTCATAGGCACGTTGATGTGCACAGGACCCGTTCCGCGGTGGTCAAGCTCTAAGAGCGCCTCGTTGACAAGCCGCTCGCAGTGCCACCTATCGTCTGCGTCCTGGACAATCGGCAGATTCACGCTCTTTCTCACATGGCGGTCAAACATGCCCGCCTGGTCGATGCACTGGTCCTCAAGCTGCCCCACAAGCGAGGGCGCGCGATCGCTCGTAAGCACCACAAGCGGAACGCCCTGGTAGAACGCCTCGGCAACAGGTGGCCAATAGTTGCAGGTTGCCGTGGAGGACGTGCACGAGACAACGACGGGTTCTCCCGATTCTTGCGCCAATCCCAGCGCGAAGTAGCCCGCGCTGCGCTCATCCACAACCGAGTAGCATTCGAAAAACGGATCCTCTTCGACCGAGTGGACGAAGGGCACGTTGCGCGAGCCCGCCGAAAGTACGCATTTCTTTATGCCGCGCTGCTTGAGCAGCGAAATGATAATCTGATATGACTTTAGCTCGGTATACATGCAAGCTGCCTCCTCAAATAGCCGTAGGCAGCCTCGCAGCCCCGAGCGATGGCTTCGCGCACAGGCGCCCAGTTGGGCGCCTTGGCAAGCAAGGGCGCAAAACCTTCGGGACGGGCGGCAGCCCTGTCCTCCAACCCCAGTCGCGCAAGGAGATCGGTGAGTTTTTCGGCATTGCCGTAGCCTTCGGTTCGCACGATGCTCGCAAAAGGACGTTCGGCTATAGCCGAAAGGATGGTGCCGTGGAACGTGTCGGTGAGCACGCACTCCGCGCCCCGGAACGCCGCAAGCACTTCGAAGGGGCCTAGGTCCAGGAATGTATCGCAGCAACCCTGCACCCCGCCGACGTTTACGATTTCGAAACCACGCTCATCTGCATAGGCGCGTACGGCGGCGCACTCCTCAGCCGAAAGCCTGCCCGAGTAGGCGTACACGATCAGGTAGCGACCTTCCACCGGACAAGGAGGAAGTTTCTCCCGTCCAAAGAAATCCCAAGCAAGCACTGGGTCAAGGTTGCGCACCGGCTCCACACCCGCCAGAGCCTCAACCACTGTCGCCGTGTTCTCGTCACGCACCGAAAGCGCGTCGAAACGCGCAAGCCAATCGGCCACCGTGTTGGAAACCTCATAGCGATCAAGCTTGGCAAGGGTCGTGTTCCCGCACGACGCCGCGTATGAGATAAGCCTACCTGCCTGACATGATGCGCCGAACAGATCGGCGCTGAAGCCCACATTGGGATTGGCCTGCACGCAGTTGAACACCTCGTCGGAGCCGATAGCAAGCATGTCAAGGTTGTCGGTACGATAGTCGGGCTCGGCCGGAAGCCCGAGCAGCGGCCAAGCGCGCCCGTCATAACGACGCTTATAATTTGCGTAGGATAGTTTGGCGGAAAGCGGCCCGGGACCTCCGAGCACCTCAACAAGCTTTGCCGCAGGCCGCGGCAGACGGGAGGCCTTTTGCTCCACCAAACACGGGCCTGGCTTGTAGTCCACGAAGCGAACTTCGCAGCCAAGCTCTTCCAGCAAAGATCTGAGACCGTGCGCCTGCAGAAACGACCCGTAGTTTCTTATCCTCTGCATCGACATAATGCCGACTTTTGGCTTACTCATTCTCAAGAAGCCCTTCCACCCGCACGCCCAATTCCTCGCAGAAGCGGGCGGTGTTGCTCTGGACCTGTGCGGAATCAACCGCCGCCTCGCGCGCACGGCCAATCGCTGCTGCAAGCTCCGCAACATCCTCCACAACCTCAATGCCGCCAACGCGTTCAGCGAATTGCCGGCAGAAAGAGAGTTGGTGGTCGTTTACGTGCTCGCCGTAGCGCGCGAGGCGCGGCACCACCACAGGGGCCTTGCCGCAGCTCATCGCTTCCAGAAATGTGCTTGGCCCGCCATGGCAAACCACCACGTCAGCCTCAGCATAAAGGCGACACATCTCGGCGTAGGGCAAGAATCGCTCGCAACGACAGCCCTGAGGCCGCAGCGTGGAGTAGCCATACTGTACCGTCACATCCGAAAGTTCTTCTGCAAGAGCAAGGCGCTCGACCTCCCGCATGAGCCTGTCGAAGGGCTGTTCATGGGTGCCTACCGTTACGAACACCACTTAAAACACGCTCCCAAGGCAAATCGACCCTTTGTAGACGCCTTCCATCTCCGGCCACTGCACAACAAACAGATCGGTAAGGGGACGGCACACTTTCCCCGAAAGCGTGGGCGCGTCAATGCGGTCGATGACCTCGATGTAGACGGTCTTGACGCCCAACAGCCTGCCTATGAAAAAGAACGGGATGGCCACGGCAGCGCCGGTGGTTACGATGACATCAGGACGCTCTTTGCGCAGCACCCTCCACGCAAGGGCGGTGTTGCGCAAGAGATTCGGGATGTTGCGATTCGTTGGATAGTGGCAGTGATACACCCGCTCGCAGGCAAGTTTCGATTCGGCATCCTCCTTGTCAAAGGTCACCCAAAAGCGCTCTTGCCCACCCCAGAAAGGCTGCAACCGCATAAGCTGCGTCAAGTGTCCGCCGGATGAGGTTGGGAGGCATACTTTCATCTACGACGCCCCCTTGCCAGAAACCATCTCGCGGATGGTGCCGACCACGAGGGCGAGGTCCTGGCGGATGCCGCGGTTGCCTATGTAGTCGAGGTCGAGCTCCACCATGCGGTCGAAGCCCACATCCGAGCGCCCCCTGACCTGCCACGCCCCGCCGCAGCCGGGCTTGACGGCGAGGCGGCGCTTGGCGCGCTCGTCGTATTGGGCGACCTCTCTCGGGAGGCCGGGCCTGGGGCCTATGAGGGACATCTGGCCGGCAAGCACGTTCAAAAGTTGGGGAAGCTCGTCTATGGAGTGCTTCCTGATGAAAGCTCCAACGCCTGGGACCACCCTTGGATCTTCTTTGATCTTGAACAACGGGCCGTCGGCCTCGTTCGAGCCTTGCAGGTCGGCCAGCATCTCGTCGGCGTTGGGCACCATGCTCCTGAACTTCCACATGCGGAAGGGCCGATAGGCGCCATCGGCGCGCACGCGGCCGATTCTCCACTGGGAGTACAGCGGCCCTGCTCCCGGGGACTTCGCGCAGATGACGGCGCAGAGGATGGCTCCGGGGATGAGGAGGAGCGCCACGGCCGCCCCGCTCGCCACCAGGTCGAAGGCGCGCTTCACGAAGCGGTAGCCGCGCCGCGAAAGCTCGGGGCGCACGCCGGAGTCGCGGCCCGCCAGCAGACGCAGGGCCTCGTCATCGGTGAGATAGCTTTCGGTGATCCATGGTTTGGCGCCTGCGGAAACAGGAATCTCCTGTGCGTTTGGATGAAGCACCTCGGTCATCCTTTAGCCCTCGCAGCATTTACCACATGCCTGCGGCACGTGCCGCCCAAACGGTGCGCACAGGTGCCCCCCCCCGGCGACAATGGCACGCACGCCTAGATGCATCTGATGCATGCGTTCGCCGCAATGTGCGTTTCTGTCAAAGATCCTGCCTGGCAACTACCATCAGCCCTACGGGCACTTCCTTCTTCCTGCCCAGAAAGTCAATCTCCACGTACGCCGTCGAGCGACGGCGATCGATGCGCTTGACCTGGAACCAGCGGTCCTTGAGGGGTCCTTCCACAACCACCACCTCATCGCCTTCCTTGACCGCCCTCGACAGGGGGATCACGCGATCAGGGCCCAGCGCATGCCGCCCGATCCACCCCACCTCGTCCCTGTCCAAGGGGATGAAACCCGTCTCGTTTTGCAGGATCCTCGTGAACTCGGAGACCCGACGCAGCACCGCGTCCAGCTCCAGAGGAAAATCAGTGGCCGCTATCACGTACCCCGGCAGCAGCAACCGCTCCACGTCCTCCCACGCACCGCGAACCTTCCGCTGCGTGCGCCATTTAGGAGAGAAACACTCCTCTATCGTGCCGGCGCGCCCAAGCTGCCTGACGGCGGCCGCCACAATGTCTTCGCGTCCTCCTCTGACCTGGATCACGTACCATTCGGCCACGAAAAGCCCTCCCGCTTCGCATCAGGGGACGCACAGGGCACGGCTTCGCCGCGCAAAGGCGCCCTCGCAAGACAAGGTATTCATCCTCCTGAGCCGGACAAGGCACGCCACAGGCGCTGTCTTTCCAGGTCAAGATATGTTTATCGCGGTTTCCCGCAGGCGAGCCTCCCCTTTTGCGGCGCACAGCCGCCCGGGAGGATCGCCTGCGAAAAGCCCCGACACGCCGCCAAGCGCAGACGGCGGGCAGCGCTTAGCTCTTCGAGGGCACGCTCAGCCCCGCACGCAGCAGAAACTCGCTGTCGCCGTCGCCAAGCCCCACGTAGGCCATCCGTTTGTGCCGGTCCACCTTGCGGACGATCCGCTCGCTTCCGCGCAGCGGACCGCGCTCCACCGTGAGAACGCCCCCTTCGATGCGTCCCTCGCTCGCCCGCAGAATGCGCGAGGAATCAAGCGCCGCCTCCAGCCACGCCTGCACGTCCTGGGAAAGCGGCGCGTAGGACGAACCCTGCCTGCCCACGGGCTGCTCGGCGAACGAGAGCCGCCCGAGCGCTCTGGCAAGCGCCCGCACATCGCACGTGGCCGCGAAGGCGTACCCTGAGAACATGGGGACCGTTTCCACACGCCAGATTCCCTGGCGTTTCGTGTAGCGTTCGTAGCGGGGAACGAAGCAGTCCTCCAGCAGGTCGGGCCCGATGGCCCTGCGGCAGTCCTCGGCGAATGAGGACTCGCGCCCCGCCGGCACGCGAACGGCATACCAGCGAACCCTCCCGTCGCGGGGAGCGCGCACGGACAGGAAGCCCGACGGCAGGGCATCCCCCTTCGTCGCTTTCTGCTCCATCGCCCACCTCTCCGCCCCGAAGACCCAAGCGCACCAAAAGGTAGACTTTTTGTCCGTGCAATGCGAGAATGTTCGACACTGGAGAAACCGCAGATCACGAATGGCTGACCACGAAGATGAGCCGCCTTGGTGGGTGAGACAAAAAGTCTACCTTTTGTCGGAATTCGGGATGTTCGCGCATGGTTTCATCACACCCCAGCGCCGGAGGCCGTCGCGCATTCCCCCATCGCGCCCTCCGCCCCGGCTGATCGCCGGCGCCCCCTCCTCGGCCAACCGGCGACGCGCCACGGCTCGCCCCGGCGACGCGCCACGGCTCCCTCCCAACCCCGCGCTACGGCTCGCCCCCGACGCCAAGCTCCTCCCCAACCCCGTCCGCCTCCCCAATCTCACTCCCCTCCCCAACCTCGTCTGCTTCCGCGTCCTGCTTCATCCACCGTTCGAGCGTCTTCGTGCTAACGCCAAGGCGTCGCGCCGCCTCCTTACATGTGAGCGTCCCTGCAAGGCGCTTTCCCCTGACGGCTTGGTACGCCTGCGGACGCGGAATGGCCGGCCGCCCGAACCTCACGCCGCGCGCCTTTGCGGCGGCTATCCCCTCGGCCTGGCGCTGCCGGGTGTTCTCGCGCTCCACCTGGGCGACGTAGCTCAATATCTGCAGCACGACGTCGGCCAGAAACGCCCCGGTCACATCGTCGCGTCGCTCCCGCGTGTTGAGCAGCGGCATGTCCAGCACCACAATGGCCGCCCCCTTCTCCTTGGTGATGCGCCGCCATTCCTCCAACGTCTCGTCGTAGTCGCGCCCCAGACGGTCGATGCTCTTCACCACCAGCACGTCTCCCGCCCGCAGTTTGCGAAGGAGCGCCCGGTATCCCGGCCGGGCAAAGTCCCTCCCGCTGGCCTTGTCGGCGTAGATGTTCGCGCTGACCACCGGAAACGCCCTCAGCGCGTCAAGCTGCCGGGCAAGGTTCTGATCGCGCGCCGAAACGCGCGCGTAGCCGTACACCTTGCCGGACGCCTTCTCTTCTTCCCGTTCTGCCACAGCTGTCCCTCTTGCGTTCTTTCTGCCGCCTCGTGCGCGGCGGCCGCGCCGTCAACGCGAAGCGCGCCACGCCCTCGCACGCCCGCCCTCATAGCGTAGCCAAAACGAAAAAGGCTCCCGGACGCATTCGTCCGGGAGCCTTTCGCTCGGTGCGAAGAGCGGCGCGTCTACGACGCGAACAGCTCGATCGTGTCGCCTTCCTTGAGTGTGACCATGGCCTTCTTCCAGGAGCGGGTCTTGCCTTCCTTGTAGCGAACGCGCTTGGTCTTGGGCTTCACGTTCAGGGTGTTCACCTTGACCACCGTCACGTCGAAGATGGCCTCGATGGCCTGGCGGACCTCAATCTTG
This sequence comes from Rubneribacter sp., assembly GCF_965361815.1. Taxonomy (NCBI): domain Bacteria; kingdom Bacillati; phylum Actinomycetota; class Coriobacteriia; order Eggerthellales; family Eggerthellaceae; genus Rubneribacter; species Rubneribacter sp. The sequence goes on along the minus strand of NZ_CBDTNW010000069.1, from coordinate 28,478 downwards.
TTGGCGTCCTTGGCAACCTCGAACGTGTAGGTGTTCTTCTCCATCATGTCGTAGCTGTGCTCCGTGATGATGGGGCGGATGATGATCTCGCGAGGATCCTTCATTATGCGAGCACCTCCTCGATGCGGCTCAGCGTGCCCGCCGTCAGGACGAGCGCCTTGTTGTCGATCAGGTCATAGGTGTTGATCGCGGTCACCGGAAGAACGTTCACCGTGGGGATGTTGCGGAACGACAGGTAGGTGTTCACCGCGTCGTCGGCCACCACGATGGTCGTGCGTCCCTCGATGCCCAGCGCTTTGAGCGCAGCCACCGCGTCTTTGGTGCGCGGCTTCTCGAAAGAGAAGTCCTCCACCACGTACAGCTGCCCGTCGGCCAGCTTGGCGGACAGCGCCGAACGCATAGCCAGCTTGACCTCCTTCTTGTTCACGCGGAACGCGTACGAACGAGGATGCGGGCCGAACACCACGCCGCCGCCGGTCCACTGGGGCGAGCGGATGGAGCCCTGGCGGGCGCGACCCGTGCCCTTCTGGCGCCACGGCTTCTTGCCGCCGCCGCGCACCTGGCCGCGGGTCTTGGTGTCGTGCGTGCCGCGGCGCCAGGACGCGCGCTGCGCGCGAACCACCTGGTGCATGACGGGCACGTTCGGCTCGATGCCGAACACGGAGGGAGCCAGCTCGGCCGATCCGGCCTTCTGTCCCTTCGCGTCTTTGATGTCGATAGTCGTCATGTTGTTCAAGCTCCTTATTTCGATTCGCGCTCTACGCCATGCGGACGCGAACGATGCCGTTCTTGCCACCGGGGATGGCACCCTTCACCAAGATGAGGTTCTGCTCCTCGTCGATGCGCACCACCTCGAGGTTGCGCACGGTCACGGTGTCGCAGCCCATGCGTCCCGGAAGCTTGACGCCCTTGAACACGCGCGAAGGCGTGGCGCACTGGCCGATGGAGCCCGGAGCGCGATGGAAGTGCGCGCCGTGGCCGCCCGGGCCGCCGCGGAAGCCCCAGCGCTTCATGACGCCGGCGAAGCCCTTGCCCTTGGACTTGCCCTGGACGTCCACCTTCTTCACGTCGGCGAACGCGGCCACCGTCTGCAGGTCGCCCACCTTGTACTCGGAGGCGTCCTCCACGCGAACCTCGCGCAGGTAGCGCGTGGGCGCGGTGCCCTGCTTGGCGAAATGGCCGCCCATGGGCTTGTTCACGCGGTACTCGCCGCTTTTCTTGTACGTGCGCACCGTGCCGAAGCCCAGCTGCACGGCCTCGTAGCCGTCCGTGGCCTTCGTCTTGACCTGGCACACCTTGTTCGGCTCGGCCTGGATCACCGTCACGGGGATGACGCGGTCGTCCTCGCCGAAGATCTGGGTCATGCCAATTTTCTTACCGTAGATGGCGTTGATCATGTCGCACATCCCCCTTTACAGCTTGATCTCGATGTCGACGCCGGCGGGGAGATCGAGGCGCATCAGGGAGTCAACCGTGTTCGGGGTGGGCTCCAGGATGTCGATGAGGCGCTTGTGCGTGCGCATCTCGAACTGCTCGCGCGAGTCTTTGTCAACGTGCGGCCCGCGCACGACGCAGTACAGGTTGCGCTCCGTCGGCAGCGGAATGGGGCCGGACACCTTGGCACCCGTCTTCTGGGCGGTGTCGACGATGAGCTTCGTGGACTGGTCCACAATCTCATGGTCGTAGCCCTTCAGGCGAATGCGAATCTTCTGATTAGCCACTTGCTTTACCTCCAACTATGCTTGCGAGCACGCCCTAGGCGTTGCCGCCGGCCTTGCTGACAATCTCCTCCGCCACGCTCTTGGGAACCGGCTGGTAGGAGTCGAACTGCATCGTGTACACGGCGCGACCCTGCGTGCCGGAGCGAAGGTCGGTGGCGTAGCCGAACATCTGGCCCAGGGGAACCTTGGCCTCGATGACCACGGCGTTGCCGCGACGCTCCTGACCCTGGATCATGCCGCGACGGCTGGGGATGTCGCCCATGACGAAACCGGTGTACTCCTCGGGCGTCTCCACCTCGACGGCCATGACAGGCTCGAGGATGACCGGGTTCGACTTGCGCAGCGCGTCCTTGATGGCCATGGAGCCCGCCACCTTGAAGGCGGCCTCGGAGGAGTCCACCTCGTGGTAGGAGCCGTCCACCAGCTCAACGCGCACGTCCTCCACAGGGTAGCCCGCCAGCACGCCGGAGTTCAGAGCCTCCTGGATGCCCTTGTCCACAGACGGGATGTACTCCTTGGGCACCACGCCGCCCACGATCTTGTTCTCGAAGGCGTAGCCCTCGCCCGGCTCCTGCGGGTACATGTTGATGACGGCATGGCCGTACTGGCCGCGACCGCCGGACTGGCGCACGAACTTGCCCTCGGCGCCCATGACCTCGTGGCCCGGACGCTCGCGGTAGGCCACCTGCGGCTTGCCCACGTTGGCCTCAACCTTGAACTCGCGCAGCAGGCGGTCGACGATGATCTCCAGGTGCAGCTCGCCCATGCCGGCGATGATGGTCTGGCCGGTCTCGTGGTTGGTGGACACGCGGAAGGTGGGGTCCTCCTCGGCGAGCTTGGCCAGGGCCACGCCCATCTTGTCCTGCTCGGCCTTCGTCTTGGGCTCGATGGCGATGTCGATGACCGGCTCGGCGAACTCCATGGACTCCAGCACGATGGGGGCGCTCTCGTCGCAGAGCGTGTCGCCGGTGGACGTGGCCTTCAGGCCCACCACCGCCACGATGTCGCCGGCGGAGCAGGAGTCGATGTCCACGCGCTGGTTGGAGTGCATCTGCAGAAGGCGCCCGATGCGCTCCTTCTTGTCCTTCACCGCGTTGATCACGTAGCTGCCCGAGTCGAGCGAGCCCGAGTACACGCGCAGGTAGGTGAGCTTGCCCACGAACGGGTCCGTCATGATCTTGAAGGCCAGGGCCGCAAACGGCGCCTTCGGATCGGCCGGACGCTCGCCCTCCTCGCCGGTGGCGGGGTCGATGCCCTTGATGGCGGGGATGTCCACCGGGCTGGGCAGGTAGTCCACCACGGCGTCCAGCAGCTCCTGCACGCCTTTGTTCTTGTAGGCCGAACCCACGAACACCGGGTTGATCTGGCAAGCGATGACGCCCTTGCGCAGGGCGGCCTTCAGCTCCTCGACCGTGACGTCCTCCTCCATGAGAACCTTCTCCATAAGCTCGTCGTCGCAGTCGGCGGCGGCCTCAAGCAGCTCCTGATGGCGCAGCTCGGCCTCCTCGGCGAACTCGGCCGGGATGGCGTCCATGGACTCGGGGTAGGTCATGCCCTTCTCGTCGGCCTTGAAGTCCCAAGCCGTCATGGTCACCAGGTCGATGACGCCCCAGAAGCCGTCCTCGGCGCCCATGGGGATCTGCGCGGCCACGGCGTTGGCGCCCAGGCGGTCGCGCATGGTCTCGATGGCGTGCGCGAAGTCGGCGCCCACGCGGTCATACTTGTTGATGAAGGCGATGCGGGGCACGCCGTAGCGCTCGGCCTGGCGCCACACCGTCTCGGACTGCGGCTGCACGCCGGCCACGGCGTCGAACACCGCCACGGTGCCGTCGAGCACGCGCAGGGAACGCTCCACCTCGGAGGTGAAGTCCACGTGGCCGGGCGTGTCGATGATCTGGAAGCGGTACTCCACGTCGTCCTTCGTCCAGAAGCACGTGGTGGCGGCGGCGGTGATGGTCACGCCGCGCTCCTGCTCCTGCACCATCCAGTCCATCGTCGCGGCGCCGTCGTGCACCTCGCCGATCTTGTGGGTCTTGCCCGTGTAGTAGAGGATGCGCTCGGTCGTGGTGGTCTTGCCCGCATCGATGTGGGCCATGATGCCGAAGTTGCGCGTCTGCTTCAGAGAGGTTTTAGCCATGATGCGCGGCCCCCTTAGAAGCGATAGTGCGAGAACGCACGGTTCGACTCGGCCATCTTGTACAGGTCCTCGCGCTTCTTCACCGACGCGCCCGTGTTCTCGGCGGCGTCCATGATCTCGGCGGCCAGGCGCTGCATCATGGTGTGCTCCTTGCGCTTGCGCGAGAAGTCCACGATCCAGCGGATGGCCAGCGTGGTGGCGCGACGGGAGTTGACCTCCATCGGCACCTGGTAGGTGGCGCCGCCCACGCGCTTGGGCTTGACCTCCAGCGTGGGGCGCACGTTGTCCATGGCCTTCTTGAACACGGCCAGCGGGTCCCCGCCGGTCTTCTCCTCGATGATGTCGAAGGCACCGTAGACGATGCGCTCGGCCAGGGACTTCTTGCCGTCAAGCAGGATCTTGTTGATCAGCTGCGTGACCAGGCGGTTGTTGTACTTGGCGTCCGGCTGCACTTCGCGGCGGACGGCTGCTGCACGACGCGGCATGTGTTACTCCTTCTTGTTCCTGCGCGCTTCGGGGCGGCTTCCCCGCCGCTCATTAGGCCCCGCCTGCGCCCCCTTCGGGCGTCGGCGGCTGTGCGGCCCGCGCGTCTTAACGGGTTGTTACTTCGGGCGCTTGGCGCCGTAGCGGCTGCGGGCCTGACGGCGGCTGTCCACCGCAGCGCAGTCGAGCGCCGCGCGGATGACCTTGTAGCGCACGCCGGGCAGGTCCTTCACGCGGCCGCCGCGGATGAGCACCATGGAGTGCTCCTGCAGGTTGTGGCCGATGCCCGGGATGTAGGCGGTCACCTCCATGCCGTTGACCAGGCGCACGCGGCAGACCTTGCGCAGAGCCGAGTTCGGCTTCTTCGGCGTGGTCGTGTACACGCGGGTGCACACGCCGCGCTTCTGCGGGTTGCCCTTCAGAGCCGGCGTCTTCTTCTTGTCGACCGACTTCTTGCGGCCCTTGCGGACCAGCTGGTTGATGGTAGGCAAAGCTTCTCTCCTTCTACCTCTTGCTTGCTTGTCGTTTCCGTGTGCGTTCAGCTGATGCGCACACGGAAACAAGCATCCCCTGAGGGACGCGGACGAGAACTCTACCATCCGCATACGAGGTTGTCAAACGCCACGCATCCGGGTGTATCTATTCCTCTTGACAAACGTTTACGCAGGTGAATCGCCCGTAGCCCGGGAAACGAGGGATTCTTTGCCTTATGTTCCGGAAGTTTTTCACGTTTCGGAGCGCGCCAGCACGGGCTTTCGGGGCAAAGCGCGCGTTTTTCTCCTCATCGGCTTTCCTATCCTTTGGCGCTCTGGGCGATGAGGGCCTCCACGAGGCGGGCGGTGCCCTCGAGGTCGGACACGGCTATGCGCTCGTCTGTGGAGTGGTAGGCCTCCATCCCGATGCCCAAGGTGAGGGCGGGCACGCCGCGGGCGCACAGCACGTTCGCGTCGGCCCCGCCGCCGGAACGGCGCAGGCGCGGCTCGAGGCCGGCCGCGCGGGCCGCGGCGACCGCGCGGCGCACGGGCTCGTCGTCCTCGGCGTAGCGCACGGCATCGTAGCTTTTCGTCCATTCGACCTCCACCGAGCCGCCGAAACGCGCGGCGGCGTCCCGGAGGGCGGCGGTCATGGCGGCCTTCTGGCCCTCGGCGCGCTCGGGCGCAAGCGAGCGGCACTCGCCCGTGATCTCGCAGGCGTCCGGCACCACGTTCGTCTCGCGTCCGCCGCAAATGGTGCCGACGTTTGCCGTGGTGGCCTCGTCGATGCGGCCAAGGGGCATGGCGCCCACAGCCGCAGCCGCCATGGCGATGGCCGAAACGCCCTCCTCCGGCGCCACGCCCGCATGCGCTGCGCGGCCCGCGAAGCGCGCGGAGAACGCCCAGTGGCACGGAGCGCCGACGATGACGGTGCCGGGCGCGCCGTCGGCGTCCAGCACGTAGCACGGAGCGCCGGCGGGCAGCTCGGAGGCATTAAGCGCGCTCGAGCCCAGAAGATGCAGCTCCTCGCAGGTGGTGAGCAGCACGGTGATGTCGGGCCGGGGCGCGTCCGCCTCCACCGCGCAGCGCACGCCCTCGAGGATGGCCGCCACGCCGGCCTTGTCGTCGGCGGACAGGATGGTGTCGCCGGCCGAGCGAACCGCGCCGCCTTCCACGACAGGTTCTATGCCCGCGCACGGCCGCACGGTGTCAAGATGCGCCGAGAGCACAAGCGCGCCGGCAACGGTGCCGGGCAGATGCGCGATAAGGTTGCCCGTGTCCGACCCCGTCCGCGCGGCCGAGTCGTCGAAGCGCACCGAAAAGCCCAGATCACGCAGCTCCTCGGCGCAGCGGGCGGCCATCGCTGCCTCGTGGCGCGAGGGGCTTTCGATGCGGACGAACTCAAAAAAGAGGCTCATCAGGCGGTTCGGGTTCATGGCTCTCCTTCCGACAGGGCGCGCTGCGGCGGGCGAGAGAGGCCGCGTCGGGACGGCAAGCCGCCGCCCGACCCCGCAAGTCGCCCGCCCGGCGAAATTGATACCGAAGCGGTTCGCTCCATTATAATGCGAAGCGGGCCGGCGCGCGACGCAATCCCGGAAACGGAACCGAAGACGCGTCCCGCGCGCCGACTGCGGATCTTGAGGAAGGAGAGTCCCATGCTGCGCGACACCATAGCCGCCTGCCGAAGCTACCGCCGATTCGACGAGTCCGCGCGCATCGGGCGCGAGCTGCTGGAATCGTGGGTGGACGGCGCCCGCCTTGCGGCCTCGAGCGGCAACGCCCAGCCGCTGCGCTTCCGCATAGTGTCCGACGAGCGGGAATGCGCGGAGGTGTTCGCCTGCTGCGCCTGGGCGCGCGCACTGCCCGACTGGGACGGGCCAAAGCCCGGCGAGCGCCCGAGCGGCTACATCGTCGTCTGCTGCGACCGGGATCGCTCGCTCGCCGACGCGTTCACCTTCTGGGACGAGGGCATAACCGCCCAAACCATCATGCTGCAAGCCGCGGAGGCCGGGTTCGGCGGCTGCATCGTGGGATCGTTCAAGAAGCGCGGCGTGGCGGAGGCGCTCGGCATCGACGCGGAGCGGTTCAGGCCCGACCTCGTGCTCGCGCTCGGCCGACCCGTCGAAAAGGTGCGCTTGGAGGCTGCGGCCCCAGACGACCCCACCGCCTACTGGCGCGACGACGAGGGCGTTCACCACGTGCCGAAGCGCCCGCTCGCAGACGTGGTGCTGTGACGCGGCCGGGGCGCCTGCGCGCTAAGCCGCCGCGTCCTGCGCCTCGCGCCGGGCGTCCAGGCGGCGGTTGCGGAAGTACACGGCCCAGTTGAACCCCACGCACGCGAGGTTGATCACGTAGACGGCCAGCACCCAGTTCAGCGTCCCCGACGCGAACTTCGCCGCGATACCGGCCGCGTACCCCGCCGTGATGAGCGCGATGAACTGCCAGCTTGTTCCGACAGCCGTGCCCGCCTTGTAGTTTTTGTACCCGTTGATCGGCCACGACAGGCCGAAGCAGACGAGCATCGCCGCCTCCAGAACCTCCGCCATGCGCTCCTCGTCCCTCGCTTTCCGCATCCCGCGCGCCCTGCGCGCGCTTTCCGTCGCCTGTGTCCCGCGCGCCTTGCGCGCTTCCTGCGCGTCCCGCGCCTAAACGACGGCCGTCCGCCCTTCGCGCCCCAGCGTACGCTTCGGCCCCCCTTATCGTCTAATATATCTTTCAGATTTAAATGATATGATGAACGTTATTGGTTTTGAGAGCATGCGAGGAGGCGGACGGTGGAGCTTCAGCAGCTTCGGTACTTCGAGGAGGTGGCGCGCACGCAGCACGTCACGAACAGCGCGCGGAGGCTCAACGTGGCCCAGCCCGCGCTCACGCAGTCCATCAAGCGGCTTGAGCGCGAGCTGGGAGTGAGGCTGCTCGAGCGCGTCGGGCGCAACGTGCGCCTCACGCCCTGCGGCGAGGCGCTGCGCGACCGCGTGGGACCTGTGCTGGCCGCGCTCGACGCGCTGCCCGATGAGCTGGCCGAGGTCGCCGGGCGCGAGCGGACCACCGTGCGCCTGGCGATAGAGTCGGCCTCGGGCATGGCCGTCGAGGCCATTGCGGATTGGCGCGCCGACCACGCGGACGCGCGTTTCGTCGTCATGCAGGACGCCGCCTCACAGCGCTGGGACGTGCGGCTTCGCACGGTGCACGGCGGCGCGGACCGCGCGGACCGGGGTTTCGAGGCCGCCCGCTTCGTCGAGCGCATCGGGGTGGCGGTGCCGGCCGACCGCAAGAGCGCCGGCCCCCTTGCCCTTGAGGAGCTTGCCGGCGAGCCGTTCATCTGCCTGGCCGGCAGCCGCGCGTTCCGCTCGCTGTGCGACGAGCTGTGCGCGCAAGCCGGCTTCGCGCCGCACGTGGCGTTCGAAAGCGACAGCCCCGCCGTGGTGAGGGGCATGATAGGGCTGGGGCTGGGCGTGGGGTTTTGGCCCGAGCGCAGCTGGGGCGCCCTGGGCGAGGGCAGCGCGCGGCTCGCTGCGCTGGCCGACGCGCGGTTCGTCCGCACGCTCGAGATCTCGCAGGCCGAGGCGGACGGGCGTGAGGAAGCCGCCGCATTCCGCAGCTTCCTCGTCTCGTTCTTCGAAAAGCGCTGGCGCGAGCCCTCTCAGCTGGGCGCGTAGGCTTGGCGAAGCGCGGGCTACGCGCCCAGTATCTTGGCGGCCACCTGCTTCTTGCGGCTCAGCACGCCGGGCATCCACGTGCCGCCCTCGCCCGTGCATTCGATGTCGAACACGCGGTTGACGATACGGCGGTTGCCCTCGCAGAGAAGCTGGCTGCCCTCGGCCACGATGTCGGTGACCATAAGCAGCACGAACTCGTAGCCGTGGATGTCCTTCAGGCGGCGCATCTCCTCGCGGATCTCCTGCTCGCGCTCCATGACGCCGGGCAAATCCACCGTTTCGCGCTGGGCGATGAGCACCGTGGCGTCGCCAAGCTGAAACTCCTTGGAGTCCGCTCCCACCAGCTTCTCCACGGGCATGTTCGCCTCTCCCCCGCGGCAGCGGAACACCGACAGCCCGAACTCCACGGGGTCGACCCCCAGGATACCGGCCAGATGATCCACCTGCTCGCGGTCCACGTAGGTGGCGGTGGGCGACTTGAGCACCACCGTGTCGGTCATGATGGCCGACAGCAGCACCGCGGCGATGGCGGGAGGTATCTCCACGTCGAAACGGCGGAACTCCATGGTGACGATGGTGGCGCTGGAGCCCACGGGCAGGTTCGTGAACTTGATGGGGGACGTGGTGGTGACGTCGCCGATGCGGTGGTGGTCGACGATCTCCACCACCTCGGCCTCCTCGATGCCGGGCACGGCCTGGCGCGTCTCGTTGTGATCCACCAAAATGACGCGGCGGCGCGGGCGCACGGCCACGTCCGAGCGCGTGACGATGCCGATGGCGAACCTGTTAGGGTCAAGCACCACGGCCTCGCGCAGCGCGCTGGCCATGAGGTCCTCGACGGCCTCCTTGAGCAGGCCGTCCTTGTCCAGCACAAGCACGTCCGTCTCGATGATGTCCTCCACCTTCTGGCCGAGCGAGGCGATGAGGTCGCCCGCCACCGCCATCTCGTTGGCGCCCCCCGCCTCCAGCACATCGGTGGCGGCGATGTAGCGCTCCGCGATCATGCGCGTGGTGACAAGGCCGCGGTAGGTGCCGTCGTCGTTGGTGACCACGAGCGCGCGAATGTTGTGCTGGCGCAGGAGCCGCCCCGCCTCCAAAAGCGTGGCGTTGTGGCTGATGGAAATAGGGTCGGGCGTCATCACGTCAAGCACGCGCGCGTGGATGTGCCCGATGACGTCGGGGGCGGGAAGCCCGTTGCTCTCCAGCACCCACGCCGTCTCCGGCGGAAGCGGCCCCAGGCGCGCGGGCTGATAGGAGTGCGCCGGGCGGCCGGAGGCCTCCTCGCGGCGCGCGAGCTCGTTTTTGAGGTAGGCGTAGCCCACGGCCGAGCAGATGGCGTCGTTGTCGGGGTTCCTGTGTCCCACCACGATGATCGGCGAGGATGCCGGCATAGTTGCGCTCCTTCGGGAGTCCGACCCGCCGCAGGCGGACCGGGATCGTTCGGTTTCACGGGGCGCGCGACGCGCAGCATGCGCAGACGCGACGGGGCCTAGTATAGCGCGCAAGCGCGCGGGGGCCGCGTTTCACCACCGAATCTCGCGAAAGTAGGCGGGGCCCGCGCCGATTCCGCGACGCGGGCCCCGCCCGATCCTGGCCGATCTTGCCTGAAGCCCACCCAAGGCGGCGCGGGCCCGGCGCCTTCGCCTCCCTACTCGCCCAGGTGCGCGGCCGCGCGGCCGGCCTGCAGGCCGAAGCAGGCCCCCGCGCCCGTCGCGGCGCCCTGGCAGTACACGTTCCCGAGCGCCGGGCGGAGGGCTATCTCGCCCACAGCGTACACGCCCTCTATGGGGTCGCCGTACTGGTCGAGCAGCTGGGAGTCGGCGTTGACGATGAACGTGGTCACCGGGTCGTACGCAAGCCACGGCACGTTGGCGAACGCGTAGAAGGGCGGCGTGTCGAGCGGGAACGGCTGCCCGGTGCCCTGGCCGTACAGCACGTCGCGCCCGAAGGCCGAATCGACGCCCGTCGCGCGCATGTCCTCGTTGTAGCGCGCCATGGCACCCGGCAGGTCGGGCGCGCCCAGCTTCTCGGCCAGCTCCTCGTACGTGTCGGCCTGGACGAACAGGTCCTTGTTCTCCTCGAACACCCCCAAAGGCTTGCCGGCCGCAGCGGCCAGGTCGTACGCCTTCTGATCCATGATCTGGTAGTTGAAGTACTCCCCGTCTTTCATGGGCTGGTCGAGCAGGGCGCGCGTCATGGCGTTGCCGATGAACATGCCCTCGTTCACGTAGCGCTTTCCGTCGGCGTTGACCTTCACGGCGCCGTAGACGAAAAGGTTCGCGTACCCGTTCATATCGCTGGCCGTCGGATGCATGCCCTCGTTCGCGTAGATCCAGGGGATGCCGTCGAACTGCGCGCCCAGGTTGAACGCGGCGTAGTGCATGAGGCCGGTGTGCGCGGGGCAGGCCATGCTCTTGATGGCCGACAGGCCCTTCATGCACTTTTCGAGCAGGTCGGGGCAGCTGGTGAAGCCTCCCGTGGCAATGATGACGGCCTTGCTCGCGCGGATCCTGGTTTCCGTGCCGCCCTTCTTCGCGATGACGCCCACCACCTTGCCGCCGTCCGTCACCAGCCGCTGCCCCTCGGTCTCGAAGCGGTAGTCCGCGCCGGCCGCCTGGGCGGCGTCCGTCAGTTTTTGCTGATGGTCCTTGGGGTCGAGCGTGAGCGTGCGCGGGATGCTGCTGCCGGGAGCCTTCGTGATGGCCTCGCTGAGCTTGGCAACCCCCAGTTCCTGGAGCACAAGGGAGTACTCGTGGCCAAGCTCCCCGTAGCGGCGCACCACGCCCTCGTCGATGTCCGCACCCCAAGCTTTGAGGTCAGAGACGAGCGTGTCGGGAGTGTCCTTCACGCCCTCGGCCCGCTGCTCCTCCGAATCGACGAGCGTCATGTAGCCGCCGCACAGCGACGTGGAGGAGAAGGCGGTGTTCGGCATGCTCTCCAGCACGATGACCTTGACGCCTTCCTTCGCCGCCGCGTACGCCGCCGCACCGCCCGCGCCGCCGGCGCCCACCACCACGACGTCGGCCTCCTCGTCCCATGCCAGGGCATCCCCGGTCGCACCGGCCTGCGCAGACCCCTGCCCGTCGGCAGCGGTCTGCGGCGCGCAGCCGAACAGCGCGGCCCCCACAGCCGCAGTCCCCACGGCCGCCGCCCCCAAAACGAAATCCCTTCGCGTCCTCTCCATCTTGTCCCTCCTTGCTCGAAGATGCCCTCTCCAAAGGCGGCTTCGGCGCCGCCCCGAGGACAACGTAGGCGCCTTGCCGGGATAAAGGTAAGGGGCAGATGGGGGCGAAACGGGCGCAAACCCTTTACCCCGAAAAGGGTGAATGGCTGTTGAGCAGCCCTTTCAGGTCGTCTCGGGAATGGACGCCCAGCTTCCTGTAGAGGTTTCGGGTATGGGTTTTCACGGTGTCCTCGCTGACGAACAGCTCTGCGGCCACGGCCCTGCGCGACTTGCCCAAAGCAAGGAGCACCAGGACCTCGCGCTCGCGCTCGGTGAGGTCGAACGAGGACGCTGCGTCCATCAGGGCCTCGCGGTGGGCCCGCTCGCCCGCCGCCACGCCGAGGTCCGCGTCGGCGCGCTTCGCCAACGCGTTCGAAACGATGAAGAACACGTACACGGCCACCAGCGCCACAACGAACAGGGCGTTGCCGTAATCCTGGAGGAGGGGAAGCGCGCGGGCGGCCGCAGCCGACGAGGCGAGCTCGGCAAACGACTGCAGGAAGAAGAACAGCGCGAACGGGGCGAACCCCTTGGAAGATGACTCCGACGCCCAAAACGCGAACATGGCGAAGTAGAAATAGTACGCCCCCGTTATGCACAAAGTGTTCGTCACCGACAAGGGCCAGGGGGCTATGGGCAGAAGCAGGAAGGCCGCCGCGACGACGGGGAGGGCCACCTGCATGAGAACCGGCCGGAACCCCTTCGTTTCAACGAAGGGCGCCGACGCCGCCAGCGCAGGGGCTATGACCAGTAGCGTAGCTACGGAGAGCAGATCGTTGCCGAGCGAAGGCCCTTGGCAGACGATCTTGCTCATGAACCCGAACGCGCACCCGACCACCACGGCAAGGACGTAGTAGCCTGCATCGGCCCCCTTCACGCCCCGCCGCGGTCCCTTTTCGCAAGCGGGCGCCGCTAAGGGCAGGGTCCGGCACAGCAGCGCCGGCGAGGCAAGCGGCAGCAGCACCATGAGCGAACGCGCAACCTGGTCGGGCAGCAGCAACAGCGCGCTGTCGACAACGGCAAGGCCGACCGACGCCAGGGCAAGGCACACCATGACGTCCACCGCCCGCATCCCGCCGAAAGCGCGGTGCCACAACGCAAGGAATCCCGCATGCGCCGCCCCGATAGCCGCATAGCCGATAGGAAGGAGAAGCCCGTTCCCGCCGTCCCCGATGCAGACGAACCCCAAAGACGCAGCCACCCCGACGCCGAACGACCCCGCGCGCGCAGCGCGGACGGACAGCCGGCGCAAGGGCCGGGCGGCAGCAAGCAGCGCCAGGAACGCGAGGGCGCATCCAAGAAGCTGCAGCATCCCCCATTCGCGAAACGCATCGAAGAACAGGCTTGTTCTTGGAATGTAGCGGACGGGCCACATGAGGGCGAAGCCCAGCCACCACGGCCACGCGTGCCGCACGTTGCGCGCCACAGCATGCCGCACGAACCGAAACCGGGCAGACACGACACCTCCTTGGCAGATGATGCTGGATGGTACCGAAGAGCGGCGCCTTTGTCCACACCTGCGCAGCCGGAGGCCGGGCGCATGATAGAATGGCGGATCACCGAACAGCTGGAAGGACGGCTTCATGGAAACGATCGGACTGACCGACATCATCGGGCCTATCATGGTGGGGCCCTCCAGCTCGCACACGGCGGGCGCCTTGCGCATCGCCTCCATGGCGCGGGGGCTGTGTCTGGATGCGCCGGTGCGCGTGGAGTTTTCGCTTCTAGGATCGTTCGCGCACACGCTTTCCGGCCACGGCACCGACAAGGCGCTCGTGGCGGGCATGCTGGGTCTGACCGCCGACGACCTGCGCATTCGCGACTCGTTCACACTGGCCGAGCAGGCGGGGCTTTCGTTTTCCTTCCATCCGCTGCCCGACTCGGACGACTACGACCACCCCAACACCATCGACATCCGCGCAACCGACGCCGCCGGCAACGAGATGAGCGTGCGCGGCGAGAGCGTAGGCGGCGGCGCGGCGGTCATCCGACGCATCGACGGCATAGAGGTGTACGTGACCGGGGAGAGCACGAGCGTGGTGGTGCGGCAGCGCGACGTGGCCGGCGTGCTCGCGCACATCGCGCGCAGCTTAGGCGACCGGGGAGTCAACATCGCCACCGCGCGCATGTTCCGCGAGCGGCGCGGCCAGGTGGCCTACACCGTGCTGGAGACCGACCACGACGTGGACGCGCTTGCCAAGGCAGCCATCGAGAGCCATCCCGCCGTGCGCGACGTGCGCGTCATACCCGGCACCGCCTGCGGCCCGGCGCGAAACACGCAGGGCGAGTCCGGGGCTGCAGCAGCTAGCGCACCTGGAGCTGGTGCGGCCGGGGCCAGCGCGGCCGACGATGCGGCCGACGATGCGCTGCGGCGGTTTTCCGAGTTGGACTTCCCCACCGGCGCGGCCCTCCTGTCCTGGTGCGAGCGGAACGGGGCGCGCATTTCCGAGGCGTTCCTCGCACGCGAGGAGGCGCTTGCCGCCAGCCTGGGGCGCGCCACCTTCCCGCGACGCTACCTGCGCACGGCGCTGTCCGTGATGCGCGAGGCGGCCACAGAGCCCGCGCGCGAGGCGCTGCCCTCCATGGGCGGTCTTTTGGGCGGGGAGGCGCGCAAGCTTTCCCGGTTGAGCGCCGAGGGAGGGTCGCTTTGCGACGACCAGCTGGCCGCTGCCATCGCTTTCGCCATGGCGGTGCTGGAAACGAACGCCTCCATGGGGCGCATCGTGGCGGCCCCCACCGCCGGGTCGGCCGGCGTGCTACCTGGCGTGCTGCTTGCCCTTCAACAGTCAAAGGGCTACACCGACGATCAGCTGGTGCAGGGGCTTGCCTGCGCGGCGGCCGTGGGGTACCTCATCACGCGCAACGCCACGGTATCGGGCGCGGAGGGCGGCTGCCAGGCCGAGGTGGGCTCGGCGGCGGCCATGGCGGCCGCAGCGGCGGTGGAGCTGGCAGGCGGCACCCCCGCCCAATGCTTGGACGCCGCCGGCAACGCGCTCATGAGCCTCATGGGACTGGTATGCGACCCGGTGGCGGGGCTGGTGGAGGTGCCGTGTCAGAAGCGCAACGCCGCCGGAGCCGCCGTGGCCCTCGCGAGCGCCCAGATCGCGCTCGCCGGCATCGGCAACCTGGTGGGGTTCGACCAAACGGTGGAGGCCATGGACAAGGTGGGGCGCGCCCTCCCCTTCGAGCTGCGCGAAAGCGCCCTCGGCGGCATCGCCGCCACCCCCGCCGCCTGCGCCTGGTGCGCGGGGTGCGCGAGCGGGGCGTAGGACGCAACGGAGAAGCCGCGCCAACCGGGCGACGTCCACCGACGCACCGGGTTTCCCGTTTCGTTTCCCGCAGCATGGTATGACCAGGCCATAATTAAGGAAAGGAACTCATCATGCCCACCTACGTGCCCATCAAGGACATGAAAGACACGGTCGCTTTCGCCCGAACGGTTGAGCAAGCGGCCATCCCCGCCACCGTTACCCGCAACGGCTACGACGCCTTCGTCGTCATGCGCAGCGACGATTACGAGGCGCTGCGGGAGGAATTGGCTCGCATGCGCCTCATGGAGCGCATCGCCCGCGCGGAACACGAATTCGCCACCGGTCGCTATGCGGACGGCGCGTCGTTCGTTAAGGACATAAGGGAGCGTTATGGCCTATGAGTTCATGATGCTCGACGGAGCACAGCATGATTACGAGGGCATCATTGAATATCTTACGACCGTAGCAGACAATCCGGAGCCCGCCCGCGCATTTGCAGACGAGTTCGACTGACAGATAGCGCTCGTGTGCGAGAACCCCAACCTCTATGGCCTTTCCCGCATGCCCGATTTGGCAGCGCTTGGTTACCACGCCGTGTTCGCGGGATCCTACGTGGTGCTGTGTTTCTTCAGGCAAAACACCGTGTTTGTCGCTCACGTCTTCCACCAACGACAGGATTACGCGCGTCTAGCTATCCGTCCCAAAGGCATGTGAGTGCCACCGTCAATTCGGAAAAACGTCGCAATATGTGGTTCGTTATTGCGAAAAACGTTGCAGAAGGCATATTATGGAGCTGAAAATCGTTGCAAATTGATACGTGGAGGAACCATGCTCTATCGGAAAGCTTGGGACAAACTGGAATCTTGGCACAAAGAGACGAGGAAGAAAGCCCTGATGCTTTCCGGCGCACGCCAGATCGGGAAGACCACCTTGGTGCGTGCGTTCGCGCAAAAGCGCTATGAGCACTTCGCCGAACTGAACTTTCTTATGGACGAAGGAGCGGCCTCCATCTTCTCGAACTCGCTTGATGCCGACACCATCACAGCGAACCTCACCGCGTACCTGCGCACGCCCCTCGAACCGGGAAAGACGCTCGTGCTTCTCGACGAGATCCAAGAATGCCCGCGTGCGCGAACCGCCATCAAGTCCCTCGTGGAAGACGGTAGGTTCGACTACGTGGAAACAGGCTCGCTTCTGGGGATCAGAACCAAGGAGGTGGCTTCTTATCCGGTGGGGTTCGAGGAACCGTTTCGCATGCATCCTCTGGACTTCGAGGAGTTCTGCCTTGCGAACGGCGTCCAAAATCAAACGATCGAGCTTTTGCGAAGCAGCTTCCTCTCGGAAAAGCCCGTAAGCGACGCCGTGCACGAAACCATGATGCGCCTTTTCGCCGCCTATCTCGTGGTGGGCGGCATGCCCGAAGTCGTGCAGCGATACGTCGACACCCATGACATCGCCCAAATGCTGGGACTGCAACGCGACATCACCGCCCTGTACCGGCAGGACATCGCCAAGTACGCGACAGGCGGGGACAAGGCGAAGATCCGGGACATCTTCGACGCCATCCCCTCCCAGCTCGACGACAAGAACCGTCGCTTCGTGTTGGCCGACCTCGCGAAGACGGCGCGGCAGAACCGCTACGAGAGCAGCTTCCTCTGGCTGGCCGATGCAGGCGTGGCCCTGCCCTGCTACAACGTCAACGCCCCCACAACGCCGCTTGCGGCGAACGCCAAGCACAGCCTCTTCAAGCTGTTCATGGGCGATGTCGGGCTTCTCTGCGCAAGCTCTTTGGGAAACGTCCAATTCGACATCCTCCAGGGAAACCTCGAGGTCAACATGGGAAGCATCGTGGAGAACGCCGTCGCGCAAGAGCTTGTCGCCCACGGCTTCAACCTGCACTACTTCAACAGCAAACGGCAGGGCGAAGTGGATTTCGTTGCGCAGCAGGGCAAGAGGGTGATCCCCATCGAGGTGAAGTCCGGCAACGACTGGCAACGACATCGCGCCCTCTCCAACGTCCTCGACGTGAAGGAGTGGGGCATCGAGCACGCCTACGTGCTCAGCAAGGGAAACGTCGCCCGCGAAGGCAGGGTCACCTACCTGCCTCTGTACATGACGATGTTCCTCGAGCAGGAACGCCTCCCCGAAGGCATGCGCTACGAAGTCGACCTCTCCGCTTTGGGATAACGCACGGCGACGCCCTGGCGAGTACCGCGTCTGCCGGGATCGTCCCCTTCCATGCCGTTGCCTCGCCGCCGTCCGCAGCGCTGCCCTACCCGCCGATCTTCACGATGGGGGCGTAGTCTTTCAGCAGCTTTTTCGTCTGGCCGGTTTTGGCGAACTTTATATGGAGGGTGTCGCCGTCCACCTTGATGACGGTGCCGCGGCCGAAGGTCTTGTGGTCCACCGTGTCGCCCTTCGCAAAGGTCATCTTGGCGGCGGCCTTCTTCTCCGCGCCGGGGCGCACGTAGCTGCCGGCCACGCGGCCTTGCCGCGCATCGGCGCGGCCCGCCGAGCCCGAGGCGCTCGAGCGCCCGAACACGCGCCCGCCGCCGGCCTCCGTGCCGCTGCCCGCGATGCCCTTGCGGCTGCCGCGCTTCTCCCAGCCCGTCCCGCTAAAGCCCGCCGACCCCACGCCCGTAGTCTGACGCAGCTCGCTCGGGATCTCCTGGATGAAGCGCGAGACGGGGTTCGACGACGTCTGCCCGAAGATCTGGCGCGCGTAGGCGCAGGTGAGGTAGAGGCGTTTGCGGGCGCGCGTGATGGCCACGTAGGCAAGCCGCCGCTCCTCCTCGATACCGGCGGCGTCGCCCACGCTGTTCATGTGCGGGAACAGCGTCTCTTCCATGCCGGCCACGAACACGCAGTCAAACTCGAGGCCCTTCGACGAGTGCACGGTCATGAGCGTGACGGCGCGCCCGTCCTCGGCCACCGTGTCGAGGTCGGTGCGCAGTCGCACCCATTCGATGAAGTCCGCAAGCGAGTTGCCCCGCAAAACGCGCACGGGCTGTCCCTCGTCCTCCGCACCGGCAGATGGCGCGGCGAAGAACACCTCGCTCGCAGGTTCGCCCGAGGAAGCCAGCGAGGGCTCGCCCGACGAGTGCGGGAGCCCCGTCGCGAACCCAAGCGGGCTTTGGCCCGCGCCGCGGTTCGCGAAAGGGGCTCCCGTGCCGTCGGGCGAGCCCGCAGCGTCGGCCGGTTCCGTCGGCTGGTAAGCCGACGGAACCTCCACCTCCACCTCCTCCTCGTCGTGGGTGTCCACGAACTCGTCCACAACGCCCAGGAACTCCTGGATGTTCTCGATGCGACCGCGCGCCTCGTCGGTGTTCTCGGCCTGCAGCGCCCCGATAAGCCCGCTCTTGTCGATGATGGCCTCGACCACTTTGCGCAGGTCGCCCTCATAGGAGCGCGCCTCGTTCAAAAGCCCCACGAACTCGGCGACGGACTGGCGCGTGGACGCGCGCAGCTCCGGGTCCACGATGGCAAGCTCCGCCGCCTCCAGAAACGGCATGTCCATCTCGCGCGAGAACTGCTCGATGCGCTCGATGGTGGTCTTTCCGATGCCGCGGCGCGGCACGTTGACCACGCGCTTGGCCGCGATGTCGTCCGCCGGGTTCACCACCAGCGTGAGGTAGGCCATCACGTCGCGGATCTCGGCGCGATCGAAGAAGCGCGTGCCGCCCACGATGCGGTAGGGCACGCCCGCGCGCAAGAGCATGTCTTCCAGCATGCGCGACTGCGCGTTGGTGCGGTAGAACACGGCCATCTGGTTGTACGACAGCCCCGCAGCGCGCTGCTTCTCTATCTCGCCGGCTATCCAGCGGCCCTCGTCGCGCTCGTCGGCGGCCATGTACACCTGTATCTTGTCGCCGTCCTCCGCGCTGGTGAAGAGCTTCTTCGCCTTACGATGCTGGTTGTTGGCGATCACGGCGTTCGCGGCGGCAAGCACGTTGCCCACGCTGCGGTAGTTCTGCTCCAGCTTCACCACGTGGGCGTTGGGGTAGTCCTGCTCGAACTCTAAGATGTTGCGGATGTCGGCGCCGCGCCAACTGTAGATGGACTGGTCGTCGTCGCCCACCACCATGATGTTTTTGTGCTTGGCGGCCAGCAGGCCCGTGATGGCGTACTGGGCGTGGTTGGTGTCCTGGTACTCGTCCACCATGATGTAGCGGAAGCGGTCCTGGTAGGCGTCGAGCACGTCCGCATGGTTTTTGAGCAGCAGGTACGCGTAGAGCAAAAGGTCGTCGAAGTCGAAGGCGTTCGCGGCTTTCAAGCGCTCCTGCAGGCGCGTGTACACGCGCGCGGCCACCTTCCCCACCGGGTCGACCGCCTGCTTCTCGAACTCAAGCGGCACCACCAGCTCGTTTTTCGCCGTGGAGATGCGGTTCATGAGGGCGTTTACCGGGAAGCGCTTCGGGTCGATGTCCAGCTCGGCCATGATCTCCTTGTACAGGCGCTTCTGGTCGTCGGTATCGTAGATGTTGAAATTGCGCATGAATCCCAGGCGCTCGGCGTCGGCGCGCAGGATGCGCACGCACATGCTGTGGAACGTGGACACCCACATGCCGCGGGCGCGCGGCCCCACAAGACCGCCCAAGCGCTCGCGCATCTCGGCTGCGGCCTTGTTCGTGAACGTGATGGCGAGGATCTGCCACGGGGCCACGCCGTGGTTTTCGATGAGGTTCGCGATACGGTAGGTGAGCACGCGCGTTTTACCTGATCCGGCGCCCGCCAGCACCAGCAGCGGCCCATCTGTCGTGGTGACCGCCTCGCGCTGCGGCCCGTTCAGGGTTTCAATGTCGATCGGCATATGAGAAATCTCCTACGGATGGAGGCGAAAACAAGCTTTCGTATTCTACCGCTTTTCGCAGAGTGCGACAGGCAAACGCGCGCAATCTGCGCAAGGGGCGCTGCGTTGGCATGCGCCGGGCAGGCCGCTTTCGACAACGCGCTCGATGCGCCCGTCCGGCGCTCCCCTCCCTGTCGAACCGCCGCTGGCGCTGGTCCGCGTTCGCCGAACCCCGGAACAAGCCCCCGGTCGGACATTCGGAAGGCCCCGTCTAACGGACGGAATCCCCAAGACGCCGGCAGACCCTTGCGCGACGGGCCGGGTCGGAAGGCCCCGGTCCGTCGGACGGCGGTTTTCTGCCACGCCTGAGCGGGAAGGACCGGCCCGGGATCCGGCCAACAGAGTTCGCGCCACCTTGGTCTAACAGAGAGATCGCCTCCGGATGGCGAGAAATCACCGAAATCGGAAGATCATTCGCCTCCGACAGGGCACATGGTAATTGGCGGCCGATAGCGACCAGGCGTTTTGCCGACGCAGCAGGGGGATACGCCGCTGAGGCTTTCCGACTTCGGTGATTTCTCGCCATTCGGAGGAGCGCCGATTTGTTAAACCATCGTCGGCGCGGACCGAACCGACCCGCCGCGCAAGACCTTAAGGGCGCCCCGGAGGGGCTTGGCAAGGGCGGGGTCGTGTCGACATCGGCTCACCTTGATCGCCGCGCGGTTGCCTTCGAGCGCGCTCCAGGTGGTACCATAGGCACTTCAAAACGACGAGATCGACGAAAGGCATGATATGGTGGGCAACCCCTCTTCCACGCGGCGCACGCTGCATTACTTCTGGATGGTCACCAAACGGCACCTGGGGCTGTTTGTGACCCTCATGGTGGCGACGTTCGCGTTCACGGCGCTGCTGTCCTACGGCAACCCCTTCGTGATGAGCTTGATCGTGGATCGCGTGAGCGCCTCGCCCACCGAGCCCGACCAGGTGCTTTCCGTGTTCGGCCCCTATATTGTGGCGCTTATCGGCATCAACGTGGCGGGCCAGGCGGCCAGCAAGCTGCAGGACTACGCCATGTACAAGCTGGAGATTGCCGCCGCTTACGACCTGGCCACCATGAGCTTCGACGCGCTGTGCAACCAGTCGATGTCGTTTCACTCCAACCGCTTCGGCGGCACGCTGGTGTCCCAAACCTCCAAGTTCATGAGCGCCTACCAGCTGCTGCTTGAAACCATCACCTTCCCGTTTCTGCCGGTGATCTGCTCCATCATTGCCACCTGCGCCGTGCTGGCCCCGCGCGTGCCGGCGTATGTGGCCGTGCTCATGGCGCTCCTGACCGTGTACGCGTGCGTGTCCTACATCATGTACAAGCGCATCCTGCACCTCAACGAGCAGGCCGCCGGGGCCCAAAACCAGCTTTCCGGCGAGCTGTCCGACTCGGTGGCCAATATCCTGGCCGTGAAAACCTACGGACGCGAGGACTACGAGCGGAGCCTGTTCGACCAGGCCAACCGCGAGGTGGTGGCGCGCGACAGCAAGCGCATGCGGGCATCGCTTCTGCGCGGCGTCATCACGGCGTGCATCGCCGTGACCATCATGAGCGTGGTCACGGTGTTCATCGCCGGCGGCAACGCGTGGTTCGGCATCACGCCCGGCACGCTCGTCATCATGTTCACCTACACCTACACCATCACGAACCAGTTCAACTTCATCAACAACGGCCTGCAGCGGTTCAACCGCGCCTTCGGCGACGCCAGCGGCATGACGGCCACGCTCGACGAGCCGCGCCTGGTGGCTGACAAGCCGGGCGCGCCCGACCTCGTGGTGCGCGAGGGCGCCATCGACTTTCAGGACATCGGCTTCTGGTACACCGACGGCGACGCGAAAACGCAGGTGTTCGACAGGTTCGACCTGCACATACCCGCCGGTCAGCGCGTGGGGCTGGTGGGCATGAGCGGCGCGGGCAAGACCACGCTCACAAAGCTTTTGCTGCGCTTGTCCGATATTCAAGAGGGACGCATCCTTGTGGACGGGCAGGACGTGGCCGCCTGCACGCAGCAGTCGCTGCGCCGTCAGATAGCCTACGTGCCCCAGGAGGCGCTGCTGTTCCACCGCTCCATCGCGGAGAACATCGCTTACGGGCGCCCCGACGCCACCATGGAGCAGATCCGCGAGGCGGCGCGGCGGGCCAACGCGCTGGAGTTCATCGAACGGCTGCCGGAGGGATTCGGCACCGTCACGGGCGAGCGCGGGGTGAAGCTCTCGGGCGGGCAGCGCCAGCGCATCGCCATCGCGCGGGCGCTTCTGGCCGACTGTCCGGTGCTCGTGCTGGACGAGGCCACAAGCGCGCTCGATTCGGAAAGCGAGCACCTGGTGCAGGATGCGCTGGCCACGCTCATGCAGGGTCGCACGGCCATCGTGGTGGCGCACCGCCTTTCCACGGTGGCCAGCCTGGACCGCATCGTGGTGCTCGACAACGGCAAGGTGGCCGAAGATGGCCCACACGAGGAACTGATAGCCGCCGGCGGCGCCTACGCCCAGCTCTGGGGCCGCCAGACGGGAGCGTATTTGGAGTAAGAGGCGGTTCCGCCGACCCATCGTTGGCGGAGCAGACGAGAAATCTCAGGTCGCACCAAAGTCAGCGAGAGAGGCTGGAATGCGCCGGATTCGCGGGATCGCAGAGGCGAAGCGTACTTAAGGTACGTGAGTCTCTGGGATCGCGCGAAGGCGGCGTGCTCCAGCCCCTCGCAGCGTCGGCCCGTTCCGCCGACCGACAAGGCCGGCGGAACACCAAAGGCGAAACCCTAAAGCTACACGATCTTCTTGCCGAACACGGCCGCCACCTCGCGCAGCTCGCCCACGAGTTTCTCGAACTGGGCGGGCGTGAGCTGCTGGGGGCCGTCGGACAAGGCGACCGGCGGGTTGGGGTGCACCTCTATCATGAGGGAGTCGGCCCCGGCCGCCACGGCGGCGTAGGCAAGCGACGGCACGAGGTCGCGCTGGCCGGCGGGGTGCGATACGTCGATGCACACCGGGTAGAGCGACTGCTTGTGGATGACCGGCACCGCGGCAATGTCAAGGGTGAAGCGCGTGGCCGTCTCGAACGTGCGGATGCCGCGCTCGCACAGCACCACGTTGTCGTTGCCCTCGGCAGTGAGGTAGTCGGTGGCGGCCAGCCATTCGGCGATGGTGCCCGCGAAGCCGCGCTTGTACAGCACCATCTTGCCCGATTCGGCCGTGACCTTGCCGATCTTTTTCAGCAGGCTGAAGTTTTGGAAGTTGCGCGCGCCCACCTGCAGGCCGTCCACGTAGGAGTGGACCATCTCGCAGTGCGCGGAGTCCATGACCTCGGTGAGCGTTTTCAGGCCGTGCTTCTCGCCCGCGTCCGCCATGATCTTGAGGGCCTCCTCGCCCAGACCCTGGAACGAGTGCGGGTTCGTGCGCGGCTTGAACGCGCCGCCACGGATCCACGTGAGGCCGAGGCCCGCCACGCAGGCGGCCACCTCTTCGAACTGCTCGACCGACTCAACGGAGCACGGACCGGCGTAGATGGTGATCTCGTCGGTGCGGGCCCCCAGGTCGGGAATGGGGGGAATATTCGTTTCGCTCATACGGACGGGGTCTCCTTCATGATCTTGAGGATGGTGGCGTAGATCTCGCGCAGGTTCTCGTTGTACAGGGGACCCTCGTTGTAGCTGCACACGCGGGCGAAAATCTCCTCTTCGCGCTTGGCGTCGTACAGGCCCAGATGCGCCCCGGGCTTCAGACCGCGGATGACCAGCGAATGGCCGGCGCGCTTGTTGAGCAGCGCGACGATCTGGCTGTCGATCTCGTCGATCTTGGCGCGATGCTCCTGGATCTCCGCGAGGGAGGTGCTTTCGTCAGACATCGTCGTTCCTTTCATGTCTCTCGCAGGCGGTAACGAGCGTGGACGGACCCCTCGCAGCGCCCGCCCCTCGTGTGCCCACCATGATAGCAAAAGCGACGCGCTCGGGGGCGCGCCGCGCGCATTCGGAAGGAATTTCATGGGAGAAAGGCCGCGAAGGCGGTGCGGGAAGCCGGCGGGGGGTTCGGCGGTTGCCGTCCCGGAGCACCGACGCGGGCGGCACCTCGCTCGCCCGCGCCGACCGCTCCCGCGACAACCATGCGGCGCGCTTTGACAAGCGGCGCGCGCAGGCGCATACTGCTGCATTCGCATTTTTCCAACCGGTTCCCAACAAGCGAACGGAGCAAGCGATGGCCGCAGGCTTTGCCGACATTTTCGTGCAGATGGCGATTCTGTTCGCCGTCGGCGCCGCAGGATACGCCGCCAAGCGGCTGCGCCTCATGGACGAGGACTTCGACAAGAAGCTCTCCAAGCTCATCCTCAACATCTCGCTTCCCGCCATGATCCTGGCATCGGTGCTCACCGCCGAATCGCTGCCCTCCCCCTCGCAGGTGCTGTGGACCATGGCCGTGGCGTGCTTGAGCTACGTCGTGCTCATCGCCGTGGGGTTCGCCGTGACGGCGGCGCTGCGCGTTCCGCACGGCAGCCGCGGCGCGTACCGGTTCATGCTGGTGTTCGGCAACACGGGTTTTCTGGGATATCCGGTGATCATGGCCATATTCGGCGCGCAGGGGGTCATTTTGGCCACCATCTTCAACCTGGCGTTCAACTGCCTGGTGTTCACCGTGGGCGTGTGGTTTCTGGCGCAGGACAACGAATACGGCGTGAAGGTGAAGATGGGGCCGAAGGCGTTCCTCTCGCCCTCCATCGTCAGCTGCGCGGCGGCGCTCGCCCTCACGTTCGCCAACGCCCACGGCGTGCCCGTCGTGGGCGAGGCGCTGGACACGCTGGGGTCGCTCACCACGCCCGCCGCCATGATGATCATCGGCTCGTCGCTGGCCAACATGCCGGTGCGCGAGCTGATAGGCGGGCCTCGGCTTGCGGCGGCCGCGCTGGTGCGCCTGGTTGTCACGCCGCTGCTCATATGGCTTGCGTTCCGCTTCTTCGTGGACGACCCGCTGCTTCTGGGCGTGCTCGTGGTCATATCGGCCATGCCGGTTGCCACCAACGGCACCATGCTGAGCTACCAGTACGGCGGCGACGTCCGCACCATGGCGCAGGGCACCTTCCTCACCACGGTGTGCTCGCTGGTGACCATTCCGTTGCTCGCCGTGTTTTTGGGTATGTGAGGCCGCCGGCGCAAGAGCGGCCCTACGCGACATGGCCCTCTGCGACGCAGCGGCCGCCCCGCGCCCGGCATGTTCGCGCACGCAAGGCGGATGCGCGCAGGCAAACGCGCGACCTACGGCAGCATGCCCATGCTCTCGAAGGCGAAGTAGCCCAGCACGAGCGCGCCCACGACGATGCGGTACCAGCCAAACGCCGTGAAGTCGTTCTTCTTGATGTAGCCCATGAGGAACTTGATGGCCACCACCGACATCACGAACGCCGATGCGATGCCCACCACCAGCACGACGATCTCCGTCTGCGTCATGGCAAGCCCCGCCAGGAAGAACTTCACGCACTTCACCAGTCCCCAGCCGAACATGATGGGAATAGCCAAAAAGAACGTGAACTCGGCCGCCGCCGTGCGCGAGCAGCCGCACAGCATGCCGCCGATGATGGTGGAGCCGGAGCGCGACGTGCCGGGGATGATGGCGAGCACCTGGAAGCAGCCGATCTTGAGGGCGGTTTTCCAGTCGATGTCGTCCACGTCGGTGATTTTGAACAGCTGGGCCTCGGCCTCGTCGGACGCGTCGCCGTACGAGGGGCGCGCATGGCGGCCCCGCGGCGCGGCCAAGGCGGCCTCCGCCTCGCGCAGGCGCCGGCGGTTGCGCCGCTCCAGCACGATGAACGCCACGCCGTACAGGATGAGCATGGCGGCCACGGTCACCTTGTTGTAGAAGTGCTCGTTCACCCAGTCGTCGAACGCAAGGCCGATGGCGGCCGCCGGGATGCAGCCGATGGCCACCATGCCCCACAGCCGCCACGTGCTGCGCTGCTCGGCGGGCGTCTTGCGGCTTGAGAAGGGGTTGAGCTTGTGGAAGTACAGGGTGAGCACGGCCACGATGGCGCCCAGCTGGATGACGACCAGGAACAGAGCCAGGAAGTCATCCGACACCTGCAGCTTCACGAACTCGTCCACAAGAATCATGTGCCCGGTGGACGAGATGGGCAGCCATTCGGTGATGCCCTCCACAATGCCGATGAACAGGGCTTTCAAAGCTTCGATGATCATGCGATGGTCTCCTTGGTTGACTCGGTGCCCTCAGGCGCGTTCTTCCTGCGCGGCATTGTACACGAGGACGGGCCCAAGGCGGGCAGAAACCACAGGGGGCACATCGGGGAAACGGGCGCATCGGGCCCGCCGCGCCGGCGAAGAAACCGTGCGCCTCAAGGGGAGCATCGGCCGCACGGTTCGTAGCCTTTGGCAAGCGCCTCCTCGCGCGCGCCGTTGAAGCCCTCGCGGTTGTCCGCTTTCATGTCCTCAACCGAGGGGCACGATGGCAGATGGAACCGCTTGGTATTGGTGTTGAGCACGCAATCGTAACGCGATGCATCGAAATCACCCGAACCCTCTATCGTGCCGTCAAGCCAGCTCTCCCCTGTCGCGTAGTCGATGGCCACGCCCGGCTGCACGTTGTACGCGAACACGTTGAAGCTCACGCCCGACCCGTCGTCCTCCACCGACAGCGCCTCCAGCTGCACACCGCGCGCCACCAGATCGTCGCCGTCGAACACGGGCGTCGCCCGATACAGCACATGGTTGCCCGTCCGCTCGATGTAATCGGCAACCTGCGTTTCGAAAGGAACCATGCTTTCCGCGTTCATGAAACGCGTGCCGGTGATGAGGTTGCGCTCATTCGCATTCTCACCCGTAAGCTGGTACGCGATGAGATGGCAGCGGTTGTAGAGATACGCCCCGTCCACGATGTCGTATTTGACGAGGCGCCAGCCCGACGGCTTCACGTCGCCTATGCTGCCGCGGTCCTCCGTTGGCATGGTCTCGGGGCCGACGAGCGCGAAAGCCGGACCGCAACGGCCAAGATCATCAAGCGGGGCATACGTCTCGAACGGGGAAAGCGCGCGATCCTCCTCGCCAAACGACGGCTCGCCGCCGTTCAGCTCGATGACGGGCTTGCCCGCGTAGGCGGGGATCTCGTCGGAGCCGACAGGCGCCTGCCCGCCCTGCTGAGAGGAATCGCCCGGTTGAGTCGGTTGGACGGAATCGGAAACCGAAACCGGGGGATCGGCGGCGAGCGTGCAGCCGGAAAGCGCCAAGGCCAGCACCGCGAACGCGCTTGCCAGCGCATTCGCAAGAACCCTGCGCGCTTTGGCCCGCATTGGCTTGGACCGCATTGGCGCCTCCTCCTTCGCTTCCACTGACTCTATCAATAATATTATATACCCGGCGAGGTATTTGCGAGAGCGTTCTCGGGACCATCTCAACGCGAAAGGGCGGTAAAGGGCGCGCAGCGGAAGCGGCCGGAACGCATGGGGCCGGATTGGGCGGACGACCGAAAACGACGGCAGCCACCGCGCCTCCCCCGCTGCCGCAGCAACGACGCGCCGACGCTTCGTGCAAAACGCGTGCAGGCAGGTTCGCCTTCGCAGGCGAAGCCGGCGTTTTCGGGTAAGATACCGCTGTACGAGAGGGATCCCGCGCACTGCGCGCCATGCGCCGCACGCGGGCACACGATACGAAGGAGCCATCCGTGAGCACCGCATCCACCGGCCAGCTGGTCATCGTCGTTGATTTCGGAGCCCAGTACGGGCAGCTCATCGCGCGCCGCGTGCGCGATTTGCACGTGTACTCGGAGATCGTGCCGTGCGACGTCACCGCCGATGAGGTGCGCGCGCTTGCGCCGGCGGCCATCATCTTGTCGGGCGGGCCGGCGAGCGTCTACGCAGAAGACGCGCCGTCCATCGACCCGGAGATATTCGAGCTGGGCATCCCCGTTCTGGGCTTTTGCTATGGGCAGCAGATCATGGCCGTCACGCTGGGTGGCGAAGTGGGGCATACGGAGAAGGGCGAGTACGGCCCCGCGCCGCTCACGCGCCTGGACGGCCGCGACGGAGCGGCTCCGTCTTCGCTGTACGGCAGCACGCCGGTCGAGCAGACCGTGTGGATGAGCCACCGCGACGCCGTGAGCCGGGTGCCGGAGGGGTTTGCGGTGACGGCCGCGACCGACGTGTGCCCCGTGGCCTCCATGGAATGCCCCGAGCGGCGGCTCTACGCCACGCAGTTCCATCCCGAGGTGCGCCACACCGCCTGCGGCGACGAGCTTTTGCGCAACTTCCTGTTCGGCATCTGCGGCCTTGAGCCGTCGTGGCAGATGGACTCGATCATCGACGACGCCGTGGCGGCGATACGCGCGCAGGTGGGCGACGACCGCGTGATTTTGGGCCTTTCGGGCGGCGTGGACTCCTCCGTGGTGGCAGCGCTGTGCGCCCGCGCCATCGGCAAGCAGCTGACCTGCGTGTTCGTGAACCACGGGCTGCTGCGCAAGAACGAACCCGAGGAAGTGGAGGCGGTGTTCACAAAGCAGTTCGACGTGGACTTCGTGCATGTGCACGCCGAGGACCGCTACGCGGCGCTTTTGGCCGACGTGGTGGAGCCTGAGGAGAAGCGCCGCATCATCGGATCGCAGTTCTGGCAGGAGTTCTTCGCCGTGGCGCAGGAGCTGGCCGAGGACGGCCGCCCGGTGAAGTACCTGGCGCAGGGCACCATCTACCCCGACATCATCGAGAGCGGCGCG